>JAAUYQ010000042.1 GCA_014805015.1 Clostridia bacterium
ATAGTGCCGTATATGATACTCGGCTACATTTGCCAGACTGTTTGCATAGCGGCACATCTCAAGCAACATGGAATACTGTTTCTTAGGCAGTCCGCGTATTTCGCTTTTCTGTGCCAGAAGCATATCCGGCTCCTCCTCCCGTTTCCAGTATTCTACGGTCCGTAGGCTCCGATGTCAGCTAATTTCTGTCTCGTAGTCCATTTTGGGCCGATTCATCCCCCACCTGCCGCCTTCGGCGCCTGAGGTGGAGGCCTTCTCGGCTTATATTGGTAAAGTCGGGCAGAGCTGTCCGCGGCACCAGCCTGCGCCGGTTTGGCGAAAAGTACAATGTGCCGCTCAAAGTGCGCTTTTCCGCAGACAATCTACGGCTGGACGGGGATATTCTGAACATTCCGCTGTATCTCGCAGACGAAGCCTCGCGGCTCATAAGCATAGCGCTCAGCGGCATCCAATCCGCTGTCCAGGGCCAAGGCGGCTGAAAGCTGCCAACCCGGCGCCTAGATACGGGCTGCGTGCTCTAACAGCCGCGGCCCGGCTGCCGGACAGAGCCGGCTTTTCTCGTGCACACGCCCGGAGCGTGCCTCAGCGGCTGCAAGGGCGCCTGGTATAACAAAAGGGGCTGCTGCCATGGCGCGGTTTTCCCGGACGGGCAGCCGTCCCTTTTCTTCTGGCTGTGTCAGGACGGAACACGGTATCTTTTCGCCTATATACCGGCTCCGTCTACAAATCCCCTTTCTGCTGCGGGCCGCGTCGGCGTCTGCAGCGTGTCCCCCGCCGCAAGGTCCGCAATACTGACGCCGTTAAAATACGTTTGCGTCAGATTGTAAAACTGTTTCCAGAGCGGCAGCGTCTCACATACTGATGTCCGCTCGCAGACAGGTGCGTCCTCACGCATGCACGCTACCGGAGCCAGCGTACCTTCCATGATTGCGAGAATCTCCCCGACTGAGTACTCTTCTGCCGGGCGCGTTAGCCGGTAGCCGCCGCCGCGTCCGCGCTGCCCCTCCAGAATGCCGGAAGCGACCAGCCGGCGGACGATGGCTTCCAGATATTTCTCCGAAATCTTCTGCTGCCGCGCCACCTCTTTGAGCGGCACATACTCGCCGGCCGGGTGCCTGCCGATCGCAACCAGCAGCCGCAGTGCATATCTTCCTTTCGTGGATATCAATTCTCTGTTGCCCTTCTCTCAACAAAAAGGCACAGCGTGCCGAAGCTCCGCCGTGCCCGTAATTTCCTGCGGCCGCAGACGTCAAGACGCCGATTTGGCATCGTCACTCATCAGGACTTCCATCGACATCGGACCAATCTTCCCATCCGAATCCAGATTGTTCCGCTGCTGAAATTCCCGCACGGCCCGCTCGGTGTCCGTGCCGTAGTATCCGGTTACCTTGTCCAGGTACCCAAGTGACTGCAGACGCTCCTGCGCTTCGGTCACTGCTTCGCCTTCCATACCCTGCTTCAGGACCTCGCTGCTTGAAGAGCTGCTGCTGCCGGAGGACGAACTTGCCTGGGCGCTGTCCGTCGCCTCCTCACTCTCTTCCGGGGTCGGGGTCGCCTCCTGCGTCGGGCCCGGCGTGACTACAATCGTCGGAGCCAGCGTTTCGGTCGGTACCGGCGTAGCCGTTGCCGCGCCGCCGTTGCCGCAGCCGCCGGCAGTCAGCGTCAGTATAGCGGCCGCCACCGCCAAAGCTTTCCATCTCTTATCCATCCTAGATCTCCTGCCTGTTCGTTTCTCTATGGTTCGCGCCGCTCTGGCGGCGGCTCTGTGCGTTCAGACCGTGCTGCCCTGGCTGCGGTTACGGCGCTCAAGCCGTCTGAGATCTTCCGCTACCATGCGGGCGTGGCGTGCTTTTGCCTCTGCTTCCATGTACTCTTCGTGCAGCTCCCGTGCCCGCTTCTCGAGCTTTTCCGCCTCCTCTGCCGCTTCCCTGGCGTCGCTCGCAGAAAGCGCCGCGGAAGCACTGAACCGCTTCTGTCTGACCACATCCCGGGCAAATATAAGCAGAAAAACGGAACCGCCGATAATACCCATCATCTCTGTCAGAGCCTTCGTGCCAACCAGCGACATGCCAGCCAGCAGGAAGCACCAGATGATCACAACCCAGATGAGTGCGCGCCGGTACAGCTCGGGGTAGCCCCGCCGGACGGTGAGGACCAGCAGCATCAGGGAGAAGGCCAGCGACAGCGATGAGATCTGGGCGCATGTGTTATGCAGAAATGCCCAGAACGGGTGCTGCTCGGGTACAAACGGCACGATATCCCCGAAGATCATGATACCCACTGCAATCAGAACAAAGATGCGAATCCGCGAACCCGCATGCTGCGTCAGGATCAGAATGAATCCAGTCAGCGAACCGAAGTAGGAACAGAAAACAATCGTCCAGACAATAAAAAACATGTAATTGGTCCGATTCATATTGCCCATTGCAGACATCGAAACTCGGAAAATGTTCGCCCTGGTCCCGGCCCGCAGCGTCAGAAGAAGCACAACAACGCACCACACGGCATACAGGATCAAAGCCGTGCGGATGCGCCGCTCATAACTCTTGTGACGCTGGTTCATCGTACCTCCAATGGAACGTCCGCATATAGCTGGAAACTATCTAGAATATACAGAAAACGCGGGCTTAAGGCAATAGGCGGTGCGCTCTTCCGCCGCTCTTTCGGGGCGCTATTCTGCCTGCTGCTCAGGCGGACAGACTGCTGTTGCTCTCACCGGCAAAGCTGCGCCGGTAGAAGGCCGACTCCTTGTATACCGCTTTGATATCAGGGTGCACGCAGGCCTCCACGCCGCTGTCGTCGCTGTAGCACTTGGCGGGCGTCTCTTCCCCGCGGCACTGCTGCCAGGGCAGCACAGCCCCGCGCACAAAGGCAGCCACGTCTGCACGCATCTCCTGCGTCACCTGCCGGATCTTTTTCTTGGAAGGTGAGAAGCAGAACATCCAGGGCGCGAGCCCCTCGCGGTAGTTGCCGAACAGGAACGGCAGGTCACTGGAATGAAATGCATGCAGCTGCGAAACTTTCATCGCCGGTGTCTCGAAATCAAACCGGTACATCCATACGTCCGTGAGGCTGCTCATCGCTTCTGCGAGCCAGACACTGCCCATGCGGAACACGAGATCGCTGATCAGCAGGGCCCGCCCCCGCCGGCCGTAGCGNTCGTAGCTTCTGGCAATCCGGTCACGGACCACCGGGTCTTCGGCCTCCACGCCGGCTTCCATAATGTCCGTGATTTCCAGCGCCTTCGCTACCGGCGGCACAAACAGGAAACTCATTTCCTCCCGGGTGGTTCCGATCAGCATCGGCAGCGGGGAAGCCTCGCCGCGGGCCGCCGCTGCAATCGGATAGTCGCGGATCAGAGCGCCGTCCACGACTGGCATGTACGTGCCGGCACCACGGCCGGAGCAGCGGATGTAACTCAGCTGATGGGAAAGCAGCAGCGGGGCCGGCAGACGCCGGAGCGTCTCAAGGTCAGTGCCTGCGCAGCGCAGAAAAGCCTCCGCACCGGCCGCTGCTTCCTCGGGCGTGCTTATGAGGGTGGGACCGGCGCTCATCAGAAGGGCCCGCCTCACGTTCTGGCAGTGCTTGGGCAGGACCGGCAGAATGGAGCAGATAGTAGCGCCGGCGCTCTGGCCGCTCATCGTGATATTGTCCGGATCGCCGCCAAAATCAGCGATGTGGCTGCGTATCCAGTCAAGTGCCAGCAGCACGTCACGGATCCCAAGATTGTTTTCCAGCGATGGATTGAGCGATGTAAAATCCACAAATCCAAAGACGCCGATGCGGTAATTCACCGTCACCACCACGGCATCCAGGGCCGCTGCGAGGTCGGCCCCGCGTATGTCCGGGGCACTTGACGAACCGCCGGAAAAGGCGCCGCCGTGTACAAAGAACAGGACTGGGCGGCCCGACCTGCCCTGCCTGGGAACCCAGATATTCAGTGTCAGGCAGTCTTCCGCCATCTCATCTTTGGTCTTGGCGCCCTGTGGGCAGCGGGGACCGAAATGATCTGCCTCCAGCGTGCCCGCGTGCGGCGCNGCTGGCTCCGCACTGCGGAACCGCTCCCTGACGTGCGCATAGGGAATACCCAGAAAGGCAAACGTTTCTCCGTCTTCACTGCCCCGGACCGGGCCAAGGGCTGTGGATACCTGCAGCTGTTCTGCCAGCAAAACTTTCCTCCTTCCTTCGGNTCTTACTCACTGTAGAAACGGCGGACCGCTTCAGCGCAGGCGGGATTGGCGGCCAGATCCTTGTAGCTGAAAAAGATACTGCCGGTTATCTCCGGATACTGCAGGTTGAGACGGAGTTCGTCCGCAATCTCAGCAGCAATTTCGTCCACATAGACGCCCTGCCCAATAATGAGACTGACGCCGGTGCCACGGATTTTGTCTGCCCACCAGGCAGTCAGCTCACGGTAATCCGCNTTATCAAAGCCAATGGGCCAGTAAAGCTGCGGCGCAATATAGTCGATGATCCTGAGGCGCGCCCAGTTGAGCGAATCGGCCGCCTGGTCGTAATAGCTCTCGCCGCCCTGGGTATTGGATCCTTCCGGGTCCGTGGTGCTGTTCTTCCAGATGCCAGACGGACTGATGCCGAACACAATGCGGGGGTTGACACTGTTAATGGTGTCGTGCACCATGCGGATCATCTCGGTGACGTTGGTCCGCCGCTCCTGCGCAATCACGCCGTCATAGCCGGCGCCCGGCGGCAGCGGATACCCGCTCGGATAGAAATAGTCGTCAAAGTGAATGCCGTCNACATCGTAGTTTTCAATAATTTCCCGGACNGTGTCCGCGATATGCTCACGCACCTGCGGCACCGCCGGATCAAGGTAGAGGCCGCCGTCGTAGCTTATGACCCACTCCGGATGCTGCACAGCGAAATTGCTCGGATTCAGGCTCGCGAACCCGATGTGCAGCGAGCTGTGCGCCACGCGGTATGGATTGAGCCAGACGTGCAGGGACAGCCCGCGCTTGTGTGCCTCCTCGACCATGAAGGCCAGGGGATCCCAGCCGGGGTCGCGGCCCTGCTCGCCTGTCAGAAACTGTGACCATGGATTGAGTTCGCTTCTGTATAACGCATCGCCCATGGGTCGCGCCTGAAAAATCACGGTGTCAAGCTCCCAGCTGCGGGCATTGTCCAGAATCTGCAGACATTCCTGCTTCTGCGCTTCCGCATCGCCCACCGCCNCCGGAAAATCAATATTGAGTACCGTGGCCACCCAGACAGCTTTCATCCGCACCGGCTGCAGGCCGGGGAGAGATCCCCTTGCATCCGCAGCCACCGGCTCGCTGTAATCAACCGAGCCCGATACGCTGCTGCTCTGGGGCGCAGCAGATGCGGCCTGCGAGCCTTCGGCTGGCGCCGCTGACTGCCCTCGCTGCGCGGCCGCATCCGGATCCCACTGTCCGAACTCCGAGGAAGCGGAAGTGGAACGCTCNTCAAGCGGCGTCCGCGTTGAGATGCCCCAGGCGGTGTCATTGACCGGGCTGTGCGCCGCACTCGGCTCCACAACCGGCGTTGCGGGCTGCGCCGATTCAATTTCCCGCGGAAAGACGTCCGGACCTTCCACACGGGCACAGGCAGCAGCCGATGCCCCAGCCAGCATAAGCGCCGCGAGGAGCACCAACAAAGCAGTTCTTTNTCCTCTCACCATACTCCTGTCCCAGCAAAGAGCCGCCTTGCGGCGGCTCCTGTTGTCCAGTCCTCTGTCAGCTGTGCGGCCGTTAACCCTCGTCGAGAATCATCTGCACAGCAGCTTTCTCTACCGGCAGTCCAGTCTCGTACCGTTTAAGGAAAGCCGCGAACCGCTCCGTTCCCGCCGCATCCGGGNNNNCNNTGTCNGANNNCATGTCTGCAAAGACAACCTTCTCCAGGTATACGCCGAGATCCATGTCCGGCTGAGCACGCATCATAAACCGTGCCAGCACGGCCATTCCCCAGGCGCCGCCCTCACCGGCCGTGGCCGCAACGCGCACCGGCATCTGCAGGGCATCGGCCATCAGCTGCTGACCGACATGTTCGGTCTTGAAGAATCCGCCATGGCCGTTCATGACGTCCACCTCAACGTGCTCTTCTTTCAGGATCCGCATACCGATTGCCAGCGTTGCGAGAGATGAATTGAGCAGCGAGCGCATCACGTTCGGAATCGTGAAAGCACTGTCCGGACGGCGGAACATGAGCGGTGCTCCGCCATCCACATGCGTGATGACCTCGCCGGAGAAGAGATTGTACGCCATGAGGCCGCCGCAGTCCGGATCTGCCTTGAGCGCTGCGTTGTAGAGCTGCGGGAACAGCTCTCCTGCTTCCGGCCTCGTTCCGAACAGACCAGCCGCTTCCTGGAACAGGTGAGCCCAGGCGTCAATGTCCGACGTACCGGTGTTGGTATGCACCATCGCGACCGGATCACCGGCCGGAGTGGTCACAAGGTCAATCTCCGGGTACATCCTGGTAAGCGGCCGCTCGAGCACCACCATAGCAAAATATGATGTGCCTGCCGAGACGTTGCCGGTCCGCGGCCGCACACTGTCTGTGGCCACCATGCCGGTTCCGGCGTCCCCTTCCGGCGGACAGAACGGCACACCGGGCTTCAGCTTCCCGGACGGATCAAGCAGCCGCGCGCCCTCTTCGGTCAGCATGCCGGCGTTTTCGCCGGCAACACGCACCTCCGGCAGAAGGTCACGCAGCCGGACCTTGATGCCGCGCGCGGCCGCCTGCTGGTCGAGCTGATCGAGCCGGGCCTGGTCATAGGTAAGATTCTCGCTGTCGATCGGAAACATGCCGCTCGCATCACCGATCCCGAGGACCTTCTCACCCGTGAGCATCCAGTGCACGTAGCCGGCCAGCGTCGTCATAAACGTAATATCCTGTACGTGCGCCTTTCCATCCAGCACGTCCTGCCAGAAATGGGCCACGCTCCAGCGCAGCGGGATATTGAACTGGAACAGTTCACTCAGCTCCCGTGCGGCCGGCGCCGTCATGACGTTGCGCCAGGTCCGGAATGGAGTCACCATGCCGTCCTTGGCATCAAAAGCCATGAAACCGTGCATCATGGCAGAGACACCCATCGAGCCGATGGTCTCAAGCTCCACCCCGTAGCGCTCCCGCACCTCCGCGGCGAGGCTCGCGTAACAGGACTGCAGACCCTCTTTCACATCTTCCAGGTGGTAGGTGAAAACGCCGTCTTCGTAGCGGTTTTCCCAGGCATGGTCACCGGCCGCAATCACCTCGCAGCCTTCGTCCACCAGAACAGCCTTGATCCGCGTGGAGCCGAATTCAATACCCAGGGACGTTCTCCCCGCCCTGATTGCTTCTCTGACGATGTCGCCTGTTTTCACGGCAGCCTCCAGCTTTCTCAGTCAAACGTACGCGAAAAAATATCGCTCTTGAGCAGATCTTCAATAGAGTCCATATGCAGCCGGTTCAGAAGCTCCAGCACATATGGATTGTCTGCCGGCGTCTTGTAATGCGCCTCATCGGCAAACCGGTCGACGTTCTCTGTGCCGATCTCCGGCGGAATAATGCGCTTCGGCCCGCCGACGCAGCCGCCCTTGCAGTGCATGCCTTCGTAGAAATTCGCGGTGATGTCACCCGCAGCCAGGCGCTCGAGCATAGCGCGGCATTCTTTGTTGCCGTCAGCTCGTTCCGTCCGGATGTTGACTGCGGGTCCCGGCGAAACCTTACGTACTGTTTCAGCCACTGCCTCACACACACCGCCGACGCGCGCATAGCGTCGCCCGGCCCGCGAGGCGTGATCCCGCTCGTCCTCTTTGAGGCTGGCCACATCAATTTTCAGCGCATCAAAGATCTTCTGGGTCTCCTGGAAGGTCAGAACCGCATCAATGGCGCCCACCAGGTCCGGTTCCTTCGCTTCCTTTTTCTTCGCAAGGCACGGTCCGATAAAGACAGTCTTGGCTTCCGGACGCAGTTTTTTCACGGTGCGGCCGGCAGCAATCATCGGCGAGACCGACCCCGGCACACGGTCCATGAATTCGTGGAAATTGCGCCGGATCAAGCCGATCCACAGCGGGCAGCAGCAGCTGGTTAGCATGAAGCTCTGCTCGTCGCGTACCTTGTTGTCGAATTCCAGCGCCTCTTTCAGCGTCAGAATGTCCGCAAAGAGCGCACACTCAATCATACCGTCGAAGCCGGCTGCAAGAAACGCGCTGCGCAGCTTACCGTCCGTGACCGCTGCCGAGAACTGTCCCTGGAACGCCGGTGCCACCAGCGCATAGACGAGCTGGTTGGGGTTCTCACGCTTCTCCTGCAGCATCTGAATCACGGAGAAGGTGTCCTTGGACGCTGCCAGTTTGTCCTGCGTGCAGCGGTCAATGCAGTCTGTACAGCCGACGCACTTGTCAGCGTCAATCAGGACGCCGCCTTCCCCGTTTGGGGTCATGGCCTCATAGGTGCACTGGGCAGCGCAGTGATTCTGCTCTTCCGGATCACATTCACATGGTTCCATACGCCAGATAACCGGATGCTGCTCCGGTGCCAGCAGGCAGTCGAGTTCCTTGTTGCGGCCCTCGACCAGCTTGCGGAGTTCCTCACGTTTTCTGTCTTCCAAAACGGCCTGAAGCGCCTGTTCGTAGACGTTCATCAGGGCTCTGTTTTCTGCCATAGATTTATTCCCTGCTTTCACGAGATGCAATATGCTCTATCATACCACATTGCCGACGAGGTCGCGCCCTCCTTACATTCTGCCGCTTGCTATGCTTCGCGTCACGAGGTATATTGTGCATCAATGATACTAGATCAGCAAGAGTACAAGCGCAGAAAGTCGGCCCGCCAGTCCGGGCTGGCTGCGCCAGCGAGGCATACAATGGACATTCTTATCACAGATCTGCCGGAGGCGGCGGCATGGGCGGGAGAAGACACCCTGGTCATTCCTGCAGACGGCTCCGGCAGTCCCTGCACCGGCTGTTTCGGCTGCTGGGTCCGTACACCGGGCCGGTGCGTCATCCGCGACGGACTGGAGAAAACGGGTCCCCAGCTTGGCAGCGCCGGCAGGCTCATCCTCGTTTCGCACTGCTGTTTCGGCAGCGTCAGCCCAGCGGTGAAAAAGGTCCTGGACCGCTCCATTTCCTACATGCATCCATACTTTGAGATTCGCGCCGGCAGCATGCACCATACAATGCGCTACAGCAACCGTCTGCGGATACAGTCGTACCTGTACGGACCGTCTACAGAAGCAGAACAGAGAACAGCTGCCGGAATCCTAGCGGCTAACGCCCTCAATCTGAACGCTGTGCTCGAGAGAGTCTGCTTCGTGCCGGACAGCGCCTCTGTGAAGGAGGCGTTCGTGCGATGAAAACACTGCTGATCAATGCCAGTCCCAAGAAAGGCGACAGTGCGAGCCGCCGCCTGCTCGAGATTGTGCGGCAGGAGCTCGGAGAGTCCGCTGAGCAGATCGGGCTTCACAGCGAACACCTCAGTGACGATCATGCCTGCCGGTTTGCCGGCACGGACCAGTGGGTCTTCTTTTTTCCGCTCTATGTCGACGGGCTGCCCTCCCACCTGCTCTCGTGCCTGGTGGACCTGAAGGCCGCAGCACCCGCTCTGGGGCCCGCCACTGTGTACGGCGTCGTCAACTGCGGCTTCTTTGAAGGTGAGCAGACGCGGTTTGCCCTGGAGGTGCTGGCAAACTGGTCGGCGGCTGCTGGCCTTGCGTACGGCGGCGGCCTCGGAATCGGCGGCGGCGGTGCCGTCCGGTCGCTGCCGGTGAAGACGTCGGGGCCGCTCGGGCCCGTGGTTCGGCAGCTCAAAGAACTGGCGGGTCGCCTGCGCGAGCCGGATGGCAGAGCTGAGACGGCGTATGCGAATCTGGCTTTTCCCCGCGCCCTCTACAAGGCCGCGGGCGAAGCAGACTGGCGGCATCAGATCCGGCAGAATGGCGGCCGGCGCCGCGATCTCTGGAACCGCCCAGACGCAGAAGCCTGAGAAGCCTGGACCACTGCCCAGTTTGCTTTCACTTTCAAAACGCGGCCTTGCGGGTCCATGATGAAGAGAAGACAGCACAGGCGGCCGAAAAAAAGCGGCGCTTCTGACCAGCGGCATGCCGCGAGACGGCATTCAGCCGGGCGCAGCACAGCGCCCGTTTCCTTTTCGGCTGGAGATCTGCTGGCAGCCTCCAGTCTGCTTCTGCCTGCAGTGCTATCCGCTGCGGACCCTCAGACGCGTGCTGCGCTGGAGGTCCAAAAAAAAGCGCCGGTCCGCTGTGAGACCGGCGCACGTTGAGGACAGCTTTGTCCTGGCTCAGCCGCCCATATAGACAAAGGCTTCTGCACCGTGTTTGCAGAGCGGGCAGATGTAGTCCGGGGGCAGCTCCTCGCCTTCGTAGACGTAGCCGCAGACCTTGCAGACCCAGCCTTTGATCGGCTTGCCAAGCTCAAGCAGCTTCGGTTTCACGTGCTCGAAGTAGTATTCGTAGGTTACCGACGGCGAATCGGACAGGATGCAGGCTTCGGTCACGTCCGCAAGGAAAATAGTGTGCGTGCCGCAGTCCATCTCCTGGATGACCTTGCCGCAGATGACGGCGTTTGAGTAGTCCGTAAGGTACATAAGACCGTTCGCTGTCGTATCTTTCGCCTCGAAATCCGCAAACTTGTTGAGATCGCGGCCGGACTGGAATCCAAACTGCTGGAATACCTTGAACGGCACCCTCTGGTCGAGGACCGATACATTGAAAATGCCGGATTCCTTGACGAGGTCGTGCGTATGGTTCGCCTTGTTGATTGAGATGGCCACGCGGTTAGGTGTATCCGTGATCTGCATGACTGTGTTGGTGATGCAGCCGTTGCTCGAGCCGTCCTTCTCCTGGCTGGAAACTACAAAAAGACCGTAGCTGAGCTTGAAGAGGGCGCCGACGTTGACAACTTCCTGCTTCGGATCGTCTTCCGGCGAGAACAGATGAATCGAAGCTGCGATGGCCGCGGCGAGCTCATCGACCTTGCCGCGGCCCGGTTCTTTCAGAGCACTCTTCACAGTGATCGAGTCGTGCATGTAGGTTATATTCTTGAGCGGCTCAAAGACTTCCTTCATCTGCTGACCGGCAACCGGCATCCAGGAACCGTTCTCAATAAAGGCCACCGTGCGGTTCTGCATGTTGTGGGCCGCGATGTCGCGCAGCACCTCATCCATAGAGATGAAGATTCCGGCATTGTAGGTCGTGGATGCAAACACGAAATGCGACCACTTGAAGCAGGCCGCCACAATGTCCGAGGTCGGTGTGACCGAGACGTCGAACATCTGCACCTTGATGCCAAGTTCACGAAGCCGGCAGGCAAGGATGTTGGCGGTGTTCTCGGTATGGCCGTAGACCGAAGCGTAGGCGATCATGACGCCTTCCTCTTCCGGAATGTAGCCGGCCCACTTGGCGTATTTGGCAATATAGTCGCCCATATGGCTGCGCCATACGAAACCGTGCAGCGGGCAGATCATTTCTATTTCGACCTTGGAGGCCTTGATCAGCACTGCCTGCACCTGCGGGCCGTACTTGCCGACGATGTTCGCATAGTAGCGCCGTGCCTCGTCGAGGTAGTCGCGTTCGAAATTGACTTCGTCAGCAAAGAGAGCGCCGTTCAGGGCTCCGAACGTGCCGAAGGCGTCCGCTGAGAAGAGGATCTTATCTACGGTATCATAGGTCATCATGACTTCCGGCCAGTGCACCATGGGCGCCATGATGGAAACCAGCGTGTGATGGCCGGTCTCAAGCGTGCTGCCTTCCTCCTGGATCAGGAATTTCGTGGAGTCCGGCAGATCGAAGAAATTGTCCATCATCTCTTTGGATTTCTCGTTGCAGACGATGGTTACATCCGGGTAGCGGAGCAGGAATTCGTCCATGGTTCCGGCATGATCCGGTTCCATATGCTGGACGATCAGGTAATCTATCTTCCGGCCGCCGAGCTCATGTTCAAGATTCTCAAAGTAGACAGTCGCCACTGCCTTATCGACAGTGTCAAAGACAACGACTTTGTCGTCCTTGAGCAGATACGAATTGTAGGAGACGCCGTCCGGAACGGAATAGACGCCTTCGAACATGGCGAGCCGCCTATCGTCCGCGCCGATCCAGACCAGGTCGTCGGTCACTTTGCGAGTGCAGTACATCCAAAACCCTCCGTTATTCCAGGCAAAATGTCCTTGATTTCACCTCAGATTATATGCCGAAGGCCACGTCTGCGGCAACCGCATACGGTGAGTTGCGGCTTATGCTTCTCGCTGCTCCCCGCAGGGCTCCCGAAAGAAACGATGGACCGGCAGCGGCCTCCTGCCGATCTGCGTACCTGGTTCTTCAGCCGGCTGGGAGACAGATGCTGCCTGCAAGATTCAAGAATTTCGACCGAAATATACTTCACTTTCGCGATATGGTACGCTAAAGATATGATAATCAAGGAACGATTGGAGCCCGCCGAATGGGCGGCAGAGCTCGAGACGCTCGCCGGAGAGTTCCGTGAGTCAGCCATGCTGCTGAAAGCACTCGGCAACGAGATGCGCCAGCGGCTGATTCTGACCATGATCCAGCACGCGGACGGGCTCGGGACCGGAATGCGGGTCGGCGACATCGCAGCGGAGATGAATCTCTCGCGGCCGGCCGCCTCCCACCATCTGAAGATCCTGAAAGACTGCGGCCTCCTGGTGGTCCGCACTGAAGGCACCAAGAACTTTTACTACTTCAACCGGGGAGCGCCCGCTGTCAGCAGTCTGCTCAAAATGCTGTCCCACGCCCAGCGCCTGATGGAGAGCGCTCCCGAAGAATCCCTCTAGCCGGCTTCCGTCCCCTTCAGGCAGACCGGCACCCCGACACAATGAATGACCCGCATCCTGGAACGGGCGCCTTCCAGGTCGAGGCCACATATCTATTCCGCAGCCATTACACCCGTCACTGTCTTGAACGCCTCATTGGCATTTGTACTGATATTTTCCGAATTATATGGTTCGCCGTTCACGGTGTAAAACACTGCCTTGATTCCGTCAATATTCGTGAGATAGGTATCGGCGACACTTTCCAGGACCTGCATTTCCCCGGCAGAACCAATCCCCAGGTCATAGATTGAAGGATCAAAGTCCACAAACAGATTACCGCCCGAAAAAGTGGCGTCATTGATCTTCACGCTCTGGTTTCCCAGAATCCCCTCATAGGCTGCTTTCACTCCGTCCAGGACTGCCTGCGGATCAGACGCATCGCTCACCGGGTACTGTGTTGCGTGTGCCTGCATCGTGTCCATGTCGTAGTAGCGGACGCTGATTGTATCCCCGGAGTAGGAGAAACTCTCGGCCGGACCCGGCGTCGCTGTAAAGACCGGCACGGGCGTTTCAATCACCGGGGTCTGCACCTCCCGGATTTCAATCTGCGCATACTCAGCCGCCTCCTCGGAGCTCATGGGCTCCTGGAAAACAATCTCCGTCGGGCTAGCACTCACAGAAAGAACGTCACCGCTCAGGACCGGTGAGAGGCCGGCCGCGTTCGGATCTGTACACCCGCCGGCCGCCAGAACTGCCGCGGCCAGAATAACACCAAACCATCGTTTCATAACAGCCTGCGGCAGGTTTCCCTGCCGGAGAACCTGCCGCTTCCCTCCTCGTCTTGCTGCTTTGGCTGCCGGCAGCCTGCTCACACTTTGAGCAGGTCCTCCGGCGTCAGACAATCCCAGCCCCGCTCGCTCAGCTCGCGGACAGCGCGTCCGGTGTCGCTCACCCGGGCGACAATGTATGCCTTGCCAGCCGCGTGCGTGGTCAATGTGTACGAATAATCAATGTTGACGTCCAGCTCGCCCAAGACCTCGAGCGCCGCACTGAAACCGCCGGGCGCGTCATCCACACCGACGGCGATGACGTCCGTGAGCATGCACACGTAGCCGGCATCTTCCATCACGGCCACCGCCGCCAGCTCATCATCAACCAGCATGCGCACGATGCCGAAATCTTTCGCGTCCGCCACAGACAGGGCACGCATGTCTATATTGTTGCTCTCGAGGACCTTGGCAAGCTCTGCCAGGGTACCCGGCCTGTCATCAAGAAAAACCGAAATCTGTTTGATGCTCATGTGCCTGCCTCTCAGATCTTCCGCTTGTCGATCACGCGAACGGCCTTTCCCTCCGAACGGGTGATTGTCTTCGGCGCCACCAGTCTCACTTCCGCCTTGAGGCCCAGCATCGATTTGAGACTCTCCACGATCTTATGCTCGTAGCGCGAAATCTCCCCGGGCCGGTCTGAGAACATCTCCGGCGTCATCTCCACTTCCACCAGCAGGTGATCCTTATGATTCTCGCGGCTGACCGTGATCTGATAGTTGGCCGGGAATCCCTCGTTCAGAAGGACTGTCTCGATCTGCGACGGGAAGACGTTGACGCCGCGCACGATCAGCATGTCGTCGGTGCGGCCCTGCAGCCGGGACATCTTGACGAGTGTACGTCCGCAGGAACACTTATCACGGGAAAGTGTACACAGGTCGCGCGTGCGGTAGCGCATCAGCGGAAAGGCCTTTTTCGTCAGGCATGTGAAGACGAGTTCTCCGGTTTCCCCCTCCGGCAGCACCTCGCCGGTCTCCGGATCGATGATCTCCGGAAAAAAGTGATCTTCATTGATGTGCATACCGGTCTGCTCACTGCACTCAAAACTAACGCCCGGGCCGCTCACCTCAGTCAGGCCGTAGATGTCATAGGCTCTGATGCCAAGCTGCTTTTCGATGTCGCGCCGCATCTCCTCCGACCACGTTTCCGCGCCGAAGATACCGGCCTTGAGCTTGATCTTGTCGCGAAGCCCTTTTTCGTTCACGGCTTCTGCGAGATAGGCCGCATAGGAGGGCGTGCAGCACAGAATGGTCGAACCGAGGTCCACCATGAACTGCAGCTGCCGCTCCGTGTTGCCGGAGGACATCGGCAGCGTCAGACTGCCGACCAGGTGCGAGCCGCCATTCAGTCCGGGACCGCCGGTAAACAGACCGTAGCCGTAACAGACGTGGCAGACGTCATCGTTCGTGGCGCCGGCTGCCACGATGGCGCGGGCGCAGCAGCTGTCCCAGATATCGATGTCATCCTGCGTGTAGAAAGCCACCACTCGCTTTCCGGTTGTGCCGCTTGTCGACTGAATGCGCACCGCCTCTTCCATAGGTACGCCGAGCATACCGAAGGGATACGCCTCCTTAAGGTCATCCTTCGTCAGGAACGGCAGCTTGTGCAGGTCGTCCACCCCGTGAATGTCCTCCGGAGTGACACCGGCCTCCTCCATCTTCCTGCGGTAGAACGGGACATTATCCCACACATGCTGCACATTCTCCACCAGACGCTCATTCTGCAGTTTGAGCATTTCTTCCCGGGGTGCACACTCCATCGCCGGGTCGTAGTAGTTCTCCATGCTCTTTGTATATGGTCCTTTCTGGTTAATCCAATGTTACGGCTCGTTTCATCACGTAGTCAT
Organism: Clostridia bacterium; assembly: GCA_014805015.1. GTDB lineage: Bacteria > Bacillota > Clostridia > Christensenellales > Christensenellaceae > JAAUYQ01. The sequence goes on from JAAUYQ010000042.1 coordinate 15,415, forward strand.
TCATTTCATATCCGCCCCCGATGTCCACGTCCTGCTCACGGACCGTCTCAAATCCGCACGCCCTGTAGACATCTGCTGAGCTGTTGCCGCGGTTCACCGTAAGCCACATCGCTTCCTGCCGCGCGTCCCGTGCTGCCGCGTCAATCAGGGAGAGAATGTCCCGGAAATAGCCGCGGCCGCGTTCTTCGCGGCGCAGATACACCTTACTGACAAACATCTTTCCCTGGGGGTCATTCAGCCGGTAAGCGATATAGCCGATCGGGACGCCGGCACGGCGCACCAGCCGGTATTCATAGCCGCCGGCAATCTGTTCCCGGATCGGCCCGGGAGACTGCATATTCTGCAGCATGTATTCAATCTGATCCGGGCTCAGCAGTCCGCCATAGTACTCGCGCCAGATCTCATGCGCCAGGGCTGACACTTCGAGAATCTCTGCCTCCGAGTGCACCGGCTGCAGGCTGACTCGTTTCATGGGCGGCGCGCCTGCCAGTCGCGGGCCAGCGCCTCAATACTCCGGTCATAGGTTGCCTCCCCCTCCTTGGAGAAGAAACAGCCCGGGACCTCATTGCGCCGCCGGTGAAAGGATACACATTCGCAGCACATACCTGCCTTGGAGCAGCCGTATGTGCAGGTGCAGTCCTGCTTGTTTCTGGATCTGTTACTGCATTGACTCAAGTCTCTTTTTCTCCTTCTGCACCTGGCGCCGGGCCCGGAAATATCCGGTGAGGATCCCGCCGCACTCTGCCGCAAGCACGCCCCGCGTCACCTGTGGATGATGATTGAGCGGGCCGGCACCCAGATCATAGAGCGAACCCATCGCACCGGCCTTCGGATCGGAAGCGCCATACACAACCCTGCCGACGCGGGCATTGATGATCGTGCCGGCACACATCGGACAGGGTTCAAGTGTTATGTAGAGCGTGCAGTCCTCCAGCCGCCAGCTTCCTTTCCGGCCCGCTGCTTCCCGCATACAGATAAGCTCCGCATGCGCCGTCGGATCCTGCGTGGTTTCCCTGAGATTGTGGGCGCGGCACAGTATCTCACCGTCCCTGACAATCACGGCCCCTACCGGCACTTCGTCAGCGGCAGCGCTGCGTTCAGCTTCCGCCAGCGCTGCCCGCATAAAATGCTCGTCCTCAGCCTGCGGCGGCTGAAAGCGCAGCTTTGCCGTTATTGGCGGAGGCAGCACCCGCTGCACATGCCTAGGAGAGCAGTGGTTTCGGTTTTGTGGCCTCGAGGACAATGGAACCGATCACCTCATCGAATATGGAACGCAGCTGATCCGCTGTCAGCTGTCCATCGCGCACCGCCGGGCCGAGCAGCGTTTTGAGCATAGCTTCCCACTCTTCCGGACTGATGTCCGGCCCCGCAGCTGCAGTTGCGCAGCCGTTGTCCTTGTCATTGAGCACGGCCGCGGCAATCGCGTTCATGCCTGGGACAGATCTGTGCAGGTCTTCCAGGAACCTGCCGGCTGCACGTTCGAACGCCGAAGTGAGTGCCTCAATCGGCGACCCCGGTCCAGGGCCGGCGTCCAGGTCGTCCGCGCGACCCTGCTGGAACGTATACTGTGCCTTGATATGAATATCCGCTGCCAGCTCCGCTGCCTCTTCCCAGCTGAGGTTCATGATCGAAACGTAATGCCAGAAGATCGACATCATCGCGAACTCCAGGGCACTGTCCGGCATGTCCGGCAGCACGGCTGTGCGCCCGAACTGCTGCTCACCTTCCTCATCGTAGGCAACAATACCGACAATGGGATACATGTGTTCGTTTTCTCCGTGGGTTTTGCCAAGTACGTCTACAATCAGCTCATCTATCTTCTGTTCTGCGCTCACCTGATCTGCGGCATGGAGAGCCCTGCCCGCGCTGCGGACAGGGAAGGAACTGCCGCACCTCCCTCTGTCGGTTTCTCCGTCCGCTCCTGTCGCGGACTCCTCCGTCGGCCGGTTCAGTCGCTGCTGCCCTTCTCGTCACTGTCCGCTTTCGGCACCGTACCGGACTGATCGCGGCTGGCAATCATCCGCATCAGCGCACCAGAAATCTGCTCCGGCGACCAGTTGTGCTGCACAGCCTGCGTTCCGAGCAGCGTACCCATCACGGTGCCAAAATCCTCTATCGTCAGCCGCCGGCTGAAAACGCAGTCTATCGTGAAGTTGTCGTCTTCTTCCGTTGCGATCCCCAGCATTCCGTTGATCTTCAGATCGGAATCCAGGCCGATGTCGTCTGTGGCCATGTAGAAAGCCTCAAGCTGCCTGCGGACACTGGGACTCTGATCTCCTAGTCTGCACATACGTGCCTCCCTGCTCCATCCGAACTGCGGACGTACGTCCACAGAATCTGCGGTTATTCTCAATTCCAATCTGTTTAGTATAGAGGATCATCCGCGTGAATGCNACNGCNGGCAAGAGTCCGGTCCACTCCCGCGGNGCGGTGCNCGCATGCGCCGTCCAATCTGCAGACCAAAGCCTGCGCGGCCCCGCCGGTGCAGAGCTCGCGCGCTGTCTTCGGGCCCGCTGCAGGCGGCCGAACACCACGCCGCCGGTCTCGTTGTGATGGGAGCGCGGATGCGCTATCATCGAGAAAAACGCGGGACAGCACCAGATCCCATNTCTTGTCCACTGTGCAGCGGCTGCCTGACCAGGTGCTTTTGTCTACAGCTGCTGGGATTGGCTGCGGACAGCCCGCGGACAGATTCACAGCCGGCAGTGGTACATTTTCCTGCCGCTCTGGAGGAGAACACTATGGCACAGGACCTTCATATCCGAGTAGACGAGCGCGCCCGTGAGCTCGCNGAAAAAATCATCGCGCAGAGCGGCATGACACTGGACGTGGCGATCAACCGCTATCTNTGCGCGATCGCCGTCACCAAGCACGTTCCATACAAGGAAGACATACCGCTGCCAGACGAAGAGCCGCAGACGAAGCAGCAGCAGATGAGCCTCGAAGAGCTCAGCAAGCAGGTTCTGGAGAGCTACTCCGGAGACAGCGCGGATCCGAAACGGATTTTTGCCGAGATCGAGCGCCGCTACGGTCTGTGAAGCAGCAAAGCTGGTCCCTGCTTGGCGAAGGCTGATCCGGTGTATCTAAAGAGAGCAGACCTGCGCCCTCTGCGGCAACAGCCGCAGAAACGCCGAGTCCCGGCGCACGCAGGGACTGCATACCGAAACGCGAAAGGAGCGACGCCAGCTTTCCGCCGTCAGGGCGGGCAGGCTGCGTCAGAGAAAACGATGAAGANAATACTGGCACTGATCTGTGCCGCATCCCTTACCGTACTGTGCGCTGCCGGCTGCAGCGATTCTGCACAGACTGCAGCTTCAAGCGACACATCGNCGGCAGCCTCCGAAGAAGCGGCTGCTTCCCAGGAGGCANNCGAGGCGGCAGCGCCCGATCTCAACACAGAGCACNCCATCAACGGCCTCTCCTACAAAGTCAGCAGCACATGGACAGAAACGGACGCCGGCACCATGGCCGCCTACAGCGGCGAGGCCGCCGAAGACCTCCCGTTCACCATTTCCGTAGCTGCCCTCGACCCAGAACTTGTCCTGGCCGCTGAGTCCTCGGATGCCGAGCCCAACGGCGCCCTGCTGAGCCTTCTCGGAGTCGATTCGAGTTCGCTTGAACCAACGGAGTTCAAGGGTCAGAGCGCNGTCTCCTTNACCGGCGAAGCAGAAAGTGCNTACCAGGCTTCCGGCTACACCATTCGTGAGGACGACGGCACCATGTTCGTGCTCATGATTCAGAGCACGAACGTTTCGGATCCGCTCATCGCCGAGATCTGGCAGGCTTTCCAGGATACCGTGGAGNTTCCTGCTGCCTGAGCAGCCTGCAGNACCCGGGCCCGCGCAGAGNGCGCGGGCCTTTTTTGATGCCTGGACGGCCGTCCCCGCTGCCTGGGAGACATAGCCTCTCCTGCGATTTTGGCATGAAAAAAGCGCCTGACTATTATCGTCAAGCGCTCTGTGGCAGCGGAATAAGGTTTCGAACCTTAACTGTACGAGTCAGAGTCGCAAGTGCTACCGTTACACCATTCCGCTTNGNNGACCCAAAGTGCCGTATGCCTTGCGTTCTAATACCCGCCTCTCGGCAGGTGGGCATCTTGCTGGTACTCTTTAGGCTACCTGCAGTAAAGCTGGTTTGCATCACCGAGNACAGTTTGACTCCCGAAGTTAGAATGTGGGTTTAAAAAACAAAGCACGCGCACACCCCAGGATCAAAGGCTTCATCGCCTTTCAACGTGTTCCATGATACCATGAGGAAACCGGCTTGTAAAGCATCTCAGCCGGCAAAATTTCAGCCCCGGAGGAACGCGCTATGGAACCACGACCGCAGTCCAATCCTGCCCACGACCGCCTGCTGCTCCTTTACCTGCTCGACGGCGCGGACATGTGGCTCTCGGAGCTGCAGATTGTGCAGGTATTCAGCGAACTCGGCCTGCTCACCTACTTTGCGATCAAGGCCGGACTGGCGGAACTCGTGCAGAGCGGTCTCGCCGAAGAGAATGTCGCCGACAGTTCCTCCTCGTATCATATTCTGCCGGAAGGCAGCAGCACGATCGCCACGCTCCTCAATGACGTGCGTCTCTCCATGCGCGAGGCGCTCGACGCCTATCTTGAGGCGCATCGCAGCGTTCTGTCGGCAGAGTCCCGCTTCCGGTCCTACTTCCTCACAGAAAACGGCCGCATCCGCGTGCACCTGGAGATTCACGCCGGCGGCCGTCCGATCTTTGAGCTTATAGTGGAAGCGGGGTCCCGTGCAGAGGCCCAGCAGATGACGCACCTGTGGCGCGACCACGCGGTTTCGATCTACCAGAGCGTTCTCGCCAATCTCTGCTGAGCGATCTGCTCCACCTGGTCGCAGACCGCACCCACCAGATAGAAAGAACCGCAGACCACGAGGATGTCGCCGCGTTTCTGTGCGGTTTCCCAGGCTTCCGCGAAGGCTGTCTCGGGATCCGGCACCGTATGGACGGATGCCTGGAAAAACGACGCCAGCTCCGAAAGCGGGTAGCCGCGTGTCTCGTCTGCTCTGGTCAGGTAGATGCTGTCCGTGAGGCGTTCCAGGATCTCTGCTGCAGCAGCAGCATCTTTTTCCTTCATTAAAGCAAAGAGCACCGTAAAACTGCGGTCCGGAAAATAGAGCCGCAGCGTCCGCTCCAGTTCCGCAAGCGCGTCCGGATTATGACCGCCGTCCAGAATGATGCCCGGCCGCAGATATTCCACGCGGCCATGAATCTGAGCCCGTTCGAGCCCCTGCCGGATTTCGCCGGCACCAGCTCCAAGCGAACTGGCTGCCAGGGACGCCAGAGCGGCGTTGAGAACCTGCGCCGGAGAAAGGGCCTGGATTTCAAGATCTTCGAGGCGCAGTCCGGGACGTACCAGCGAGAATACCTGGCCCCGCAGAGATCGCGACTGAAGCTGCACGTCTGTGCGCTGAAGGACAGTAAGCTCCGCCTTCTCCCGGCGGCAGCGCTCGGCAATAACCTCCATGGCTGCCGGCTGCTGCGGCGCGCTGAACACCCGCGTGTGCTGCCGGATGATGCCGGCTTTCTCGCGTGCGATCTCCGGAATCGTGCTGCCCAGGATCTCCGTATGATCCAGGGAAATCGGCGTCAGGATCTCCACCTCCGGCTCAAAAATAAGCGTTGGATCCTTGGCTCCTCCAAGACCCGTTTCCACAACAGCATACCGGGCGCCGGACTCTACCAGCCAGCGCTTTGCCATACGGGTCCAGGTCATGAACGGATTGGATCCGTCATCTGTCTCCAGCTGCGTCAGCCGCCCCAGTGTTTTCTCATCGATCGGCCTCCCGTCGATCACAAAGCGTTCTTCAAAAAAGCGGATATGCGGAGACGTAAAGAGTCCGGTTTTGTGGCCGCATCCCAGAATAGATGCCAGATAAATCGCCGTCGACCCTTTGCCGTTGGTCCCCGCAATCTGTATGCTTTCCATCAGTGCACGGCGGCCCCCGCCAGCAGCTGCAGTCTTTCCTTGAGTCGCTTAAGAACATCCTGGTTCTTCGCGAGTTTTTCCCGCTCCGCTTCCACAACGTTTGCCGGTGCCTTGGACGTGAAGCCGGTATTGGCAAGCTTCGCCTCTGCGCGGCTCACCTCATTTTCAGTTTTGGCAATTTCCTTTTCGAGCCTGGCGCGTTCCTTGTCCACGTCGACAAGCTCAGCGACCTCTACATAGGCTGTGCCGGCCGGACTGACAGCGGAAACGCATCCTTCCGGAACCTGCCCTTCGTCAAGCAGCACAATTTCGCTGCCGAATGCCAGCTTTTCCAGGTATGGTGTCACGTCCCGGATCAGATCCGGATCACTGGCTGCCACAAAGATCTTGGTCCTGACAGACGGCGGGACGTTCATCTCGGCACGCAGATTCCGGATCTGGCGCACCATTTCCATGACGTCCTGCATCCTGGCCGCATCATCCGCAAACTGCGGCCAGGCTTCTTCCGGCCAGGCGCTCAGCATAATCGTCTCTTCGCTCCCGGGGAGATTCGTGTAGATTTCCTCCGTGATAAACGGCATCAGCGGATGCAGCAGCTTGAGCGTCGCCTCGAGCACGTAGACAAGCACTGCCGATACGTCCCTTTTGGCCTGTTCATCGTCCCCGTAGAGCCGTGACTTGGCCATTTCCACATACCAGTCACAGAATTCGCTCCAGATAAAGTCGTAGATTTTCTCTGCAGCCAGCCCAAGTTCCATACGGTCTATAGAGGACGTTATCTCACGGACGGCATCGTCCAGTCTGCTGAGGATCCAGCGGTCGGCAAGATCAAACCGCTCCGGATTCAGCTTCTGCCGCTCGTCCGGCACATTCATCAGCACGAAGCGCGAAGCATTCCAGATCTTGTTGGCAAAGTTGCGGGCCGATTCGACTTTCTTCGTGTAGAACCGCATGTCGTTGCCAGGGCTCACGCCGACCGCCAGGGAGAAGCGCAGCGCATCCGCACCGTATTCCTCAATGATCTTGAGCGGATCCACGCCGTTGCCGAGCGACTTGCTCATCTTGCGGCCCTGCTCATCCCGTACCAGTCCGTGAATATCCACGAAGGCAAACGGGACTTGACCCATCATGTTGAGTCCGAACATCATCATGCGGGCCACCCAGAAAAAGATGATGTCGTAGCCGGTCACCATGACGTTCGTTGGATAGAAATACTCAAGATCCGGTGTCTTGTCCGGCCAGCCCAGCGTCGAGAACGGCCACAGGCCGGAAGAAAACCAGGTGTCGAGCACATCCGGATCCTGCACCAGCTCTGTGCTGCCGCAGTGCTCACAGGCTTCCGGCTCATCGATCGAGACGGTTATTCTGCCGCAGTTCTGGCAGGTATAGGCCGGAATCCGGTGGCCCCACCACAGCTGCCGGGAAATGCACCAGTCACGGATATTGTTCAGCCAGTTAAAGTAGATCTTGGAGAAACGGCCGGGCACGAACTGCGTCTCGCCCTCCTCCACCGCTCTGATGGCCGGCTCCGCCAGCGGTTTCATGGAAACGAACCACTGCTTGGAGATGATCGGCTCCACGGTCGTGCCGCAGCGGTAGCAGTGCCCGACATTGTGCACGTGATCTTCCGTTTTCACGAGCAGACCCTGCTCATCGAGATCCGCAACAATTTTCCGGCGTGCCTCTTCCCGCGTCAGGCCGGCATAGCTGCCGCCGAGCTCGTTTATGACCGCCTGATCGTCCATGATCCGCAGGCTCGGCAGATTGTGCCGCACACCGACCTCATAGTCATTCGGGTCGTGCGCCGGTGTGATCTTCACAGCTCCGGTACCAAATTCCATGTCGACATATTCGTCCGCAACCACGGGAATCGTGCGGCCTGTAAGCGGCAGCACCACATTCGTGCCGATCAGATGGCTGTAGCGCTCATCGTTCGGATTGACGGCGACAGCCGTATCGCCGAGCATCGTCTCCGGGCGCGTTGTGGCGACCACAACACCTTCGGAACCGTCCTCACCAGGATAGCGGATGTGCCACAAGTGCCCGTTTTCCTCTGCGTACTCCACCTCTGCATCCGACAGCGCCGTCTCGCAGCTTGGGCACCAGTTGATAATGCGGTCACCCTGGTAGATAAGTCCGTCATCATACAGTTTCTTGAAAGCTGTGCGCACAGCCCGCGACAGACCTTCGTCCATCGTGAACCGCTCCCGTTCCCAGTCGCAGGAGGAGCCGAGCTTCATCAGCTGTTTTACAATCCGGCCGCCGTACTCGTCTCTCCAGGCCCAGGCTCGCTCGAGAAATCCTTCCCGGCCAACCTCTTCTTTGCTCAGGCCTTCTTCCGCCATGGCATCCACAATCTTCACTTCGGTTGCGATGCTCGCATGATCTGTTCCGGGCAGCCACAGCGCGCTGTATCCCTGCATGCGTTTGGCCCGGATGATCGCATCCTGGATCGTTTCATCCAGGGCGTGTCCCATATGCAGCTGGCCGGTGATGTTCGGCGGCGGAATCACAATCGTGAACGGCGTCTTGTCTGGATCTATCTCGGCATGGAAATAGCCATTTTTCAGCCAGCGGTCATAGATGCGGTCTTCCCGCTCTTTTGGATCATATGTCTTGGGCAGTTCCATAATAGATAAGGCTCACCTCTCCAGTGTCCGGCAGCCGGACATGCCTCACAGAAAAAGGATCAGCAGTGCTCCGGCTGCGGCCAGCGCCAGACCGCCGGCCTTGATGCCGGATTCGAGCTCCAGCGACCGGCGTCTTCCGAAACGCGCCAAAACAAAGGTAACAAGGCCGCCGGCCACGATCAGCACGATACCAAGTATTTGCGTTCCGCTGTACACAGATCCAGATCTCCTTGTTGGGCATCTCAGGCAGGACGCGCCTTTTTGTCCGAGCGCATCCTGAGATTGTCTGTTTCTCTTTGTCTGCCGGGAAACGATTACGCGTCCAGGGCAGACAAAGAAAAGTATACCACATTCAGATAAACAGACTGCCTGCGTCCAGCGGGCAGTCTGAAACATAGGCAAACAGGCAGACAGCAGGTTCTGCCTCCCGGGATGAAGGTCAGGTCCGCGAACGTTTGTCGGATGAAAAGGCACGGCAGGGACCATATATACCGACGGGCGGTGAAATCTGCCAACAATCGTTAAAATCGCTGCTTGAAAAGGGGTGATTCTAGCAGCTGCGGTTCTGTATACTGTGAGGGTGAGAAGAACAGGAGGTTGATCG
>JAAUYQ010000043.1 GCA_014805015.1 Clostridia bacterium
AGGGTGTTCAGCATATGCTCAAATGCATGGCGAGACAATCTGCCTGAGGTATTTGCTGCCTCGCAGTCGCGGGTGCCATGCGCTATGCGATGCATTTTGGGTGTGGGAAGTCTGAGTTACGAACATGGCGCTGCTGACCTGCATCGTGAAGGAGCTTGTGGGCGAAGCGGCATCGCTGTCAGAGCAGGAGATCGAGCACCTGGCGGCGGACTGCGCGCGCAGTAATGCAGAACACGTCAGCTGCCCGGCGATGGAGCCGGATACAGTGCAGACCAGTGGACTCTTTGCGCTAAAAGTGCCGAGTGAGTGGGGCACAGTCTATATGAGCGTAAACATTATAAGCCGCAACGCAGAGGATCTGCCGGTCCCTGCCGAGCAGATTGCCATGATCGAGACATACCGGCAGCTCGATCAGCTGGACGCGCAGTGCCCGGACTTCGGCAAGCTGTATACTGTCTGGATTATCGCCGAGCCAGAGAAGGACGCAGAGGGCACCTGCAGGAGATTCGTTTCTGCACTTCAGCAGCCGGACGGAACCCTGGAGAGCGTGCCTGCAGAGATGGATGTCTACGAAGTCTGCATTCTGAGCCTCGGAAGGCTGGATGAAGACGCTCAGCCATCGCCGCTTTTTCGACTGCTGGATACAATCTTTTCCGGCGCGATATCCGAAGACGAAAGGCAAAGGGCACTCGATCAGCAATGACAGAACGAACATGCGGCCTCCGGGCCGTTTTTTGTTTGCCTCATTCGGATGCATGGTGCGCTTTCGCGCGGATTCTTAAAAGAAGACGAAGCGAAACAGACGAGGAATCGGGACGTTTGCCCGATCCATCATACCCGCGCTCGTCACCCGCCTTTTTGGCAGGCCGGTCGCTTTGCTCCCTCACTCCTGCCGGCGGATGCCTCACGCAGGCATTGAATGGTCAAGCAAACGCAAGCGGGAGCAAGGCAGAGGCCGGGAGCTGAGGGGCGGTTTCGAAAGTACCTTCGGGGCTGTTTTTCAGTAGGCACAGCACAGAGATCCCGTATCCATACAGATCACTGAAGGAGCGCATACCATGATTAACACCACGCAGAAGAACATCCGCAACATGATCGCCTACGGCAGAGCCGAAGAGATCAAAGCATATGACGCGTGCCTGCACAGCCGCATCAGACAGGTTGCACAGGTTCCGAGCTTCGACGGGATCGTGGCGGCGCTCTTTGAAAGCGAGGACGGCGAACTGTACGCCATTCCGGAGCGCAGCGAACTTCTCGTGCAGTACGCATAATGACAAAAGCCGCAGGCCGGGCACAGTCCCGGTCTTTTTTTGTGTGCGGAACCCGTGAGCGCGGGCAAAGAAGCCGAGAGGAAACAGACGAAGACAATGTGTTTGCTTTGCCTCATCTTACCGGCCTGCAGACCGCCGCCTTTTGGCAGCCGCTTCGCTTGCGCTGCCGGCGGCGCTCTGCCGCCCGGTGCGTCAGTGGCAAGCAATCCACACAGCGGGTGGTTGCGGGGCGCAGGACTAAAGGAGCAGGCGCAGTGATTAAGTTTCGGGTAAGGAAGCAGAACGGGATTTTCCGGGCAACATACAGGCTTTTCGGCAGGCTCAGGTCCCTTGCCGCATTCGACATAGATACGCTCATTGCACTCTGCGAAAGCACCGCCGGATATGAAGGCAGAAGCGCGAAGTTTGCCCGTACCACTGCCTGGAGGCAGTACGCGGAGCAGGCAGTCTGATAATCATTACGTACACAACACGGAGGAAATACGCTATGACGACGGAGAAGATTAAGGGCCTCATTGAGGCAAGCGGCGCAGAGTTTACGGAAGACGGCAGGGGCGTTTTCTTTGCAGACGAAGACCTCGGGAGCCTCGTGCCTGTGTGCAGAATCACTTCGCTTGAGAAAGCACCGGCAGAGATCGGCCGCTTTGCCCGCTTTTTTGACTTCGATGCGTATGAACCCCTGCAGACGGCGTGGGACCTCACGGCGGATCAGTGGGGTGACCGGGAGTGGGAGCAGTACGAGATCACGGGCCGCTACCTTGACGCGTCGTGGAAGGATCTGGCACTGTGCCTGCTTCTCGCCGATGCGGATGACGCGGCTCTGCAGGCAGCCTCATAAACATTACGTATATAAAACGGAGGAAATACGTATGACGACAGAAAAGATCAGGGGCCTCATAGAGGCAAGCGGCGCGGAGATAGCAGAGGACGGCAGAAGCGTCTGCTTCCCGGACGAGGAACTGGGCAGTTACGCTCCGGTGTGCAGGATAACCTCGCTCGAAAAAGCGCCGGTTGAGATCGGCCGCTTCGCCCGCTTCTTTAACTTCGAGCCGTACGAAGCGTTTGAAGTGTCGTGGCAGCTGCCAGCTGAGAAATGGACGGCCTGTGAGTGGGATGCATACGAACACACGCGGGTCACCATGGACCTCATGTGGAAGGAGCTGGCGCTGTGCCTGCTCCTTGCCGATGCGGATGACGAGGCCCTGCGGGAGCGGGAGGAAGCGTGATGGACATGGCAGCCAGGATCCGTCGGGCCATTTATGACTCGGCGAAGGACTTTATCGACTTTTTCGAGCAGCGCGGCCGGTTTGCCGCAGTGCGGGATACAGATGTGCAGATGACCGGGGACGGCGCCCTTAACGTCCGGTTTACCGCGCCCTCCGGGGAAACGGTCTGCCGGACCGTAAGGACGGACAGCCTCAGCGCGGCGCTGCAGGACATGAACCGGCCGCTTAAAGCGGGCGGAAATGGACAGAGCGCCCTTGAGCGGGCAGCAGACGTGATCCTTCGCGGAGCGCTCGCGGGCCTTGAAAACCTGCTGCAATAGCACCAGACGCCGGGTATATCCCGGCTTTTTTCACGGACCGAAAGAAGACGAAAGAGGAAACAGACGAGAGAGAGAATTGTTTGCTTCAGCCACCATACCTGCCTTCGGCGGCCCGCATATCGTGCAGCCGGGATAAATCCCGACCGCTGCCCGGCGGGCACCTCCGGCAGGTGCTGGAAGGCCAAGCAAAGCAATCCGGGCGGGGACAGAAGAGCCGGAGGCTGATCTGTAGACACCTTCGGGGCAGTTTCCGGCAGACGGATGACACAGACACTGAGCACAACAGAGAAGGAGATACAAAATGAACGCAATTCAGCTTACAGGACGGATGACGCAGGACGCCAAGGTCTTCACAACGAAGAACGGCAAGCAGGTGGCGCAGTTCACGCTGGCAGTGCAGAGGGACTACAAGGGCGCAGACGGAAAACCGGAAACGGACTTCATCAACTGCAAGGCCTGGGGCGGAAGTGCATCCTTTGTGGCGGACTACTGCAACAAGGGTACGCTGATGTCCGTTGAGGGCACGCTCAATATTGAGAAGTTCACGGGGCGGGACGGCATGAGCCGCACGGCGGCCGTGGTGGTGGCAAGAAGTGTGCATAAGCTCGAGAAGAAGAGTGCCGACAGGGCTGCTGCTCCGGCGCCGGCGCCGGCAGCGGCGGAAGAGCCGGAGGACATCTGGGAGGGTGATGCAGAGCCGGTAGACTTTGATGCGGCAGAACTTCCGTTCTGAGACGGATGGCAGGCAGCGGAGGCCGGCGCGGTATGCACCGGCTTTCGGCGGCCTTTTTTCAGATTCTGTTAGGCTTGGAGGCAGAGAGAAAGGAGCGGACTGTTGACAGACGGGCGGACGGAGGCAAGGCAGTTACTTACCATGGCGGCGGGCGAACTCGAAGACGCGCAGGCGCTCCTGCAGGACGCGGTAAGGCGCGGAGAGACAGACCCGCTGGTTCTTGAGGATCTGCATCTGGCACTGCTCGGGCCGGTCCTGAGCCTTGCAGACGCGGTGGATATTCTTAGGCGGAGCAGAGAGGGAGAGGAACATCGTGAATGAGAAAAAACTGACGCTGGCGGCGCGTGCTGAGGCGGATATCCGCGGACGGATTTGCTTTATCATGCAGGGGCGCATGAGCGCGAACCACTTGCCGCCCGGCTGGCAGGAGCACCTGACCGAGCGGGACCGGGCGAATGCACGGCTGATTGTGAAGGCAGACAAGGATGTCAGCTGCTGGATTGCAGCCCGCGTCCGGAAGACGGTGGTGTTTGCGGACGGCTGGTTCACACAGGTCAAGGAAGAGAGTTACCGGCTGGCGCCGGACATGTTTGCGGCCAAGGAGGCGCAGTCGTGGCTGTGGGAGAACCGGAAGAAAGCGGATGACCTGCTGATTGAGTTTCTGCGGGCGGTGGCGCTGGCAGACGAGATCAGCATAGGCGGCCTGCGGCAGGTGAACCCGCTGGCGGAGCTGGAAGCCGAGTTTGGCGCCGCATACTAAAACGAATGGAAAGCAAGGAGAAAAAAACGATGAACCATATCATAGCCGCCGGGACGCTCACAGAGGATCCCGGAACTGCCACGAGAGAAGACGGCGAAACCATGACCGGCTTTACCCTGGCCGTGCCGCGCGAAGACGGAAGCGGCCTCGCGGATTACATGGTATGCCGTACGGAGAGTGCGGGCCTCGCTAAGTACATCCTCGATCATTTAAGCGCAGGGACTCTCGTAACCGTAGAGGGCGAGCTGCATATCGAGGCGTACCGGGACGATGACGGGCACCCGTGCATCTATCCGCTTATAGCCGCTTCGCATATCCGGCGGGTCCGCACAGATGCGGTGGAGCCGTATAATGCGAATGTGACTCTGCCGGAGGATGTGCCGGATGACCCACACGACATGTGGGAGGACGACGAAGCGCAGCTTCCGTTCTGACAGGAGGACAGTAATGCCGGATATTACACGGATGTTTGAAGCACAGGCCCAGGAGGCGCTTGGAGCCTGCTTGGACCTTATCGGGGAACAGGTGACGCCCGGCGTACGCAAGCAGACCGTAACCGCTGTCAGCTGCGACGGCTCTACCATTGTGGACGCGAGCCCCATGGAGCGGCAGGAGGCCGTGGAACTCTTAGGAAACATCGGCGCAGCGCTTGCGTGGCAGCTGGGGCTGGATCCGCCGGATGCGGCCCTGCTCCTGGAACAGGGAGCGGCATGTGCCGGCAGGTTATACTCAAAGCAGGTGGTGCGCACGCAGAGGTGTGATTGAATGGCTGTTGGACAAAGGCCATCATATGACAGGACGGAGGACGAGTGCATGATACGATCGGTGATGCCCAAAAAGCCATTTCGGGCAGTGCAGTACACGGGAGCGAACGATGATGAGATCATCGCATTCACTGATGACCTTGCAGAACGACGATATGATGACGAGTTTGAGCCCTATCTTGTGCTGCTTCCCGACATACCCGAACCCGACGCTGCTGACGTATGGTACACCGCGCTGATCGAAGCCGGCATGTGGATCTTGGAGGTTCCGCGCCAGGAATATGGCGTAGGCGGACGGCTGCACGAGCGCCCGGCGTATATTCTGATCGAAGACGAAGATTTTTGTGAACGCTGGAGCGTAGTGTGATGCAGAGGGTGCATCTTTTACGCGGGGATAAAGAGAGGGAAATGGCTGATGCATGACGTATTCCATGCAGAAATCGATTTCAAGCCGCGCAAAGGCTTCTGGGATCAGTGGATTGTGCTGCTAAAGGAAGACCGGGATCATGGCGAAGAGCGGATCGTACTGCGCAATATGGCAGGATACGGCGGGGAGAATGTCGGAGAGGAAATCGAGAAGTACGTAAGACACCGCATGGTGCGCCCATATCTGCTGCCAGTGGGGCAGCTCGGGGTTCTTAGTGCCACTGGCTTTGACCCCGTCCGCTGCGCGCTGCTGGCCGGGTCAGAACAGACGTGCCATGTGAACACGATTGCGACAGATATTGTCTGCTGGGACGAAATCCTGGGGACGCCGGATGAAACGTGGAACGGCTGCTTTACGATAAGCGGCGATGCGGTCATACTGAAACAGCTGAAAAAGGGCAGGCTCACGACGTTTTCGTATGCTGAGGCAGCGCAGATTGCCATATCTGTCGCCCCTGGCATAAAGGCTGAGGACTGGTACCACTACGCGACCGAAAAGGCATATGCTGCATACTGCGATAAGGAGAGCGGCAAGACCAAGAAAAAGCACAAGGGCAAGCGTTGACCGCTTGAAAACAGCCAGTGCACTCTGCAAAGGAGGTGCAATATGACGCCAGGACTGGGGGAACTGGGCCGCAAGATCATGCGGGAGGCCCGGAAGCCGGGCAAGGGCGTTCTGACGGATGACCCGAACGGTCCGGACGGCAAACCGGGTGTTTGTGCCATTTGTACCGCCGAATACAGCGGATGATTAAGACGCAGGCAGGGCAGACGCTCTGCCTTTTATACGTGTAGGTACAAATCCTGGCAGCTATAGATTAAGCAAAAATGAAATTATATTGCGGTGTACCACTTGACGCAGCTGCAGAATGTGTTAGAATCATGCCAGGAAAGGATATCAGTATAGGACAGACCAACCAGTCTCCAGGCAAGGCAGTGTGGCTGCCGAGTCCGACAAAGAACCGGTGCCTGCAGAAGGGCCGGAGGGCGACAGCCAGGAAGGGGGATTACAAAATGGAGATGTGGTTTGCAAGCAATTTTGCAAGGACAGAGGTGCAGGGCAGCAGGGACGCAATGCGGATCCTGGCCCCGGAGACGCTGGAAACGGTGCCGCCGGGAGCAAAGCTGTATGCGCTGCTTGATGCCGAGGACACGTTCTGGCTGTCGGTGGAGGCCGAGGAAGCCATAACGGAAGGACTGTTCGCGGCAGAACGCGGCGACGGTGCCTGCTTTATCGGCATCATGCCGGGGGCAGACAGCGAAACCGTGAGACAGGCGCTGCAGCACTTGCACGCTTCGCGCCTCGAATGGCCGGCTCCGGTCAGGCTGCGCACGGAAAGAATGGGAGGGCAGGATGGCGAGCGCATTCAGTATATGGCTTAAAAATCTGGTGCCGGTGCGCACGGGAGCTGTGGAGAAAGAATTCCGGCATGACCCCGGCAGGATCTGCGAATACACCATGCCGGCCGTTGGGGACCCGGTGCGCGGCATGGAAGACGGCCGCTGGTTTGGTGAAGGCAGAGTGACGTTCATCGAAGAGGACTACGAGGACGAATACTGTGAAGTGTACGTGAACCGTCCGCTTTTGGGAGCACTCGGGCAGGAGCCGTTCACGGCTGTAACGAGGGTGTCTGACATCTGGCTCGCAAAGCCGGATATGCCACTGCTGCCCGTCATGTGGCGTCTTACGGATTCGTTCAGCCAGGAATGGGCCGCTACGACGGAGGGGCGCATTGCGGCAGCAGACCTCGGCCTGCGCGTTATCCGAAGCCGGTCCCAGGGTTTACTTATCGGCACAGATGATCTGCCGCCCAGATGGTTTGATATGCTCAAACGGCACCTGCTGCCATACTTCAACGCCATGTACAACGCCAAGGATGCAGCCGAGCGTTCACCCAAGGCCCGCTGCCAGAACGCCGGCTGAGTAAAGCGGCGAGTACGCTGCCGAACTGCACCGCAACTTAAAAGAGGCTGCCCACCCGAAGTGGAGTGCACAGCCTCTTTGTCATATGCCAACCGCGCGCTGTAAGCCGATGCTTCTCATGCAGCCTCAAACTGCCGTATGAGCCGGATATTGGCCTGCTCTATGGCACTGAGCTCTTCCGGATTGATGTCATAGCGCTTGTTCGGCATATTGTTGTACCAGGCGTACTTGGTGTAGTGGTTGATGTACTTATCGGTCTTAAACACGTTGCCGTTCCGGGCGAAGATTTCGTTGCGGGCAAATGCAAGCATTTCCTTGCTGAGGCCCTGCAGGTCTTCGGCTGTCAGATACCGCTCGGACGAATCGGCAAAGACAAAGCCGTTCGCGTCAAAGCCGCGCGAAGCAGCCGGGGCAGCACCGGAGGCATCTGTGTCAGAATCGTAAACGTCTCTGACTGGAACGAAAGTGACGCTTTTCACGTTACAGCCGTACCGACTGGACGGGTCCTGCACAACGTGAAGCTGGATTTCGTATTCCTTGGCCGGCCCGTCGCCATCCCAGGATGCAATCCCGTTCAACGTAATGATACCGTTCTCGGCCTTCAGTGGTACGGATCCGACTGGCTCAGTTGCCCATCCGCCGGGGTCACTGTCAAGCAAAATAACATACTGACCGTCCTGGGTTTTGACGTCATCCAGAGCAAGATCAGAGACTCCAAAGGCATCAGACAGAAAACTCTGTATGGTTTCCCACGGGACGACAGTACCGGTCAGCTGATCAATATTGGGCGGATAACCCTCCGGGAGCACGTAATTGTATTCGGATGGACTGAAGCGCTCACGCCAACGAATGCGCTCTGAGCCAGGGCGACCATTCAGCGCTTCATGATCCTGTTGCCGGAACATGACTGCATCCAGTACGTNCCATGCCGGCCGAAAGTCAGTCACATCGTCTGCATTGTACGTGGTCAAAGCATCTGTGTCGTAGGTGGTGGGGCGTTCTGTGGCCTCGAAATTCTGCGCATGAGCCTGCAACAGCGGCCACACCACCTGATGCATCAGTGCAGNACTCTGTGCATCACTTAACGTAAAAGAGGCAGCGGCCGGCTGTGCNGCCTCGCGCTGNACNGCGACNNNNTTNGANGAAGCCTTGGACTGCGATGTCGCCTTTGCTGAAGCCGCCGGCGCAGCGGACCGCACAGCTGCAGACGCCGACGGGAATATGGATGACGGCCTTGCCGTGGCCNCCGACGAAGTGGATGCAGATGNCGTGGCAGCAGACGCAGACGATTGCGCGGGCACAATCATGTTCTTCTCAGACGAGAACCAGCCGCCCGTCAGTGCCTGCGTGCCGAACGCGGCAATGAGAACGATGCCGGCAGCGCTGGCGGCAATAACCGGGATGACCCACTTCGGGCGTTTTGGTTTGCCGGGGGCAGGAGCCGGACTATTGCTTTGGGTGTCATGACTGCCAGCATCGTGCGCCGTACTGTTTACCGGCTGGCCGCACTGCGGACACGCCGACGCTCCTGCCGGGAGCTTAGCGCCGCACATCTCGCAGAAATTGTGAGTCTGTTCATTTTGAGCATCCTGCGGCTTNGGTACNTCNGCTTCCTTACTGGCACTGGCCGNNNCCGGCGGACTCTCTTTGTTCAGATTGACTTTGGGTTCGGCCGNCGTGCCGCAGCTGGCACAGAACTTCTCCCCAGGCTCCATTGGAGCGCCGCAATTCCTGCACTGCATAAATGATTCCCCTTTCCCGTTCCTTCTATAATATAGAGCGCNCGGACACTTNGTTTCCTGTATGTCCGCCGCTCATATGTTATCACATATTGACAGGCCGGCGCACGGCAAANGAAATGAACNACAGGAGTCAAAATAAAAAAAAGAAGCCGCAACAAAACAGACGATACCGGGCATGGGTACGCCCATGGGAGCATACCGCTTTCGCAGTCCGGCAAGGCAGCACGNACCTTGCGGTCCGCCGCGCCGCCATNCCGGCCCGTGCGCAANCGGTTACAAAAAGCCAGGCGGCCCACCAAAGGGACGCAGACAAAAGCAAAGCGGAGGATGANATATGGACAGAGAAAAAANGGGCGCAAGCCGCATGGCAGGAAGAATACCAAACGGACGGGAGCGGCTGAGGGGGCTGAGCGAATCCATGGACAGGATCCGAGCGGAGGCGGAGCAGGGCNTTGCGGAGTCACAGTACCTTGCCGCTCTGNCTGCTTTGTCCGAAGAGACCNGACCCCAGGANTCGGACGCTGCCCTGANNTGGCTCTCCCTGGCATCTGAGCAGGGATATGCTGAGGCACAGTATCTGTACGCGCTCATGCTGCACGGNGCNGACGGCATNGTTCGCGACCAGCAGGCGNCNCTTAACTGGCTCGGCAAAGCGGCGGGGNAGGGACTGCCGCAGGCNCAGGCNCTTCTCGCCATCATGTACGCAGAAGGCCGGGAAGTACCGGTGGAGCCGGCGAAAGCNCTTGACTATGCCCGCAAGGCTGCGGCAACGGGAGATCCGGAAGGACAGTGCGTGCTCGGATCCCTTTATCTCAAGGGTGTAGGCGCTCCGCAGAACTATAAAGAAGCGCTGCGGCTGTATAAGGCTTCTGCGTCACAGGGGTTTACCGATGCCGCCTACAAAATTGGCATTATGTACAATGCAGGCCTGGGNGTTCCGGCAGACATGCGCGAGGCCGCNCGGTGGTTTCGCCNGGCAGGTGAAGGNGGTGCCGTCAAGGCGCAGTTCAACCTTGGCTATATGTATGAGCATGGGGCAGGTGTCCCGTTAAATCCAAAAGAAGCNGCGGAATGGTACCGNCGGGCAGCNGCNCAGGGGCTTCCGCAGGCACAGCTCCATCTTGCGGGGCTTATGCTTGCCGGGCGCGGCATCCGGAAAAACAAACCGGAAGCCCTGCGTCTGATGCGCTNGGCTGCCGAGNCCGGCCTTGCTGACGCGCAGNACGTTCTCGGCATGCTCATGCGTGNCGGAGCGGATGTGAAACAGGACAAAGCGGAGGCGGCGCAGTGGTTTCTGAAGGCGGCTGAGCAAGGTCTCCCTCCGTCCCAGTATGAACTTGCCCGCATGTACGATGCCGGAGATGGCGTTGAGCAGAGCGACGCGCAGGCGGACTACTGGCTCCGGNAAGCAGCGGACGCNGGCCTTCCCGAGGCGCAGTANCAGCTTGGNAANATGTACATTNTGGGCACNCGNGTCGAGGCGAGCGAAGCGGAGGCCGTCAGATGGTACNGGCTGGCAGCNGAGCAGGGATATCCCGAGGCGCANTACGACCTCGCCGNTGTTTACTCCACCGGCAGNCNGGAACTGNGGAANGAGGNCGAGGCAGNNAAGTGGTACCGGGANGCTGCCCGGCAGGGNCTNGCGGANGCGCAGAGAGTGCTCGGCATGCTCTACGACCAGGGCAAGGGCGTGAGCGCAGACCCGGCGGCTGCCCGGAGNTGGTATCAGAAAGCGGCCCTCCAGGGCGANCCCATCGCGCAGCACAACCTAGCGGGCATGATGGCACACGGCGAAGGCGGCCGGCAGGATTNCAGCGGCGCGCGCAAGTGGTACCGCAANGCGGCGCANGCCGGNCTCCCCGAGGCGCAGGCCGCTCTTGGTGACCTCTGCCTGCAAGACCGCAGCAACGACGAAGCACGCAAATGGTATGAGATGGCAGCGGCGCAGGGACACAGCCGGTCCCAGCTGATGCTCCTGCAGCTTGGCGGCGCGAANATGTACTGACGCCTTACCCACNGGCGGTCCGGAAACATCATCCGGGCCGCTTTTATTTTTGCGGATTGCGCGATGCACTTGCCCTGCCTGGACGGGAGGCTCCACAGGGNGCTGCNACGCTAAAGAAGACGAACAGAAAAAGACGGGAAAGCGCGNNCGCGCAGATGACTCTGCCGCCGCATCCTGCCTGCCCTGGTGCAGCCGGCCCGCTTANGCGGCCCGAACCGCCGCACCGGGCGGCACTCTGCGTCAGCGTGAGAGAANCAGGCGNTCCGCCCGGAGGGACGGATACGCCGGACAACGCATAGATGCGGAGGAATTGCAATGACAATAAGNAAAGAAGTGGGCAGGATCATGGCGCTGACNGTCCTGCATAAGTATGCGGACGACGACAACATTGTGTCCCGCGATGCCGGCGGCAGCGAGGAAGTCACAGTNACACTCACNNCNGAAAACAATTTTCAGCATGANGTGACGTTTCTGTGGCCGGGNGAAGCGGACAGGGCGAGCGAAATNCTGNNNTCCCTTGCNGTCCAGGCCTATAATGAACTGCGCTGGTACAGAGAGCGCAGCATGGAAAGCCGCGAGGATGAGGCAGAGCTTGACCTGCGCCGCATGTACACGGACGGGAACCTGTATGNACTGACGCAGATCCTGCAGACAGCGAGGAAAGAGGGAGCGGACACGGAGGCGGCCCTGCGCGCTCTCGCAAGATTCCGGGACGNGATGGCCCTCGAAGAAAAAGAGATGCCGCAGAGAGCACATGAGGGCGCAGCGCAGATGCAGAAGCTGCTTACCTCGCTTTTCATTGACTTTCTTNAGGCNTCCTCCGGNGCGGCTATNGCAGAGCATGCACAGCGNAGGNCNGNAGCCGATGGNNAGCAGGACAGCGGCCGCCCGTGGACGGAGGGCCATGCCTGGTGGAACAAGGAATGCCTGTGGAACAANGAGTCCGACTTTGCCATGACTGCCGNACAGCTCGAAGACGNCGCTGCGCTTCTNGAATCGGCCGCNNNNGACCGGAGNNTTTGCAGNCAGAAGGAAATCAACCGNGCNCTNGCNGTTATCTGCCGGGAGGCGCGGCGGGACAACCCGGAGGGACTGTATCANNTGGGAGTGCTGTATGCTGAGGGCNTATACGTGCCGAAGAACGACCTCCGGGCGGAGCAGCTGTTTGTCCGGGCCGGGTGGCTGGACAGNGCGCGTGCCCAGGCTGAGGTNGCNNNNATGTANGGTGAGGAAGACGGNCCGCACAGTGCACCGCATCTGGCTGAGGCCTGGAAGNGAAAGGCAGAGCAGTCNANGAGNCTNGAAGCGGNGCGTCTTGCCGAGCGCGCAGAGGCAGNACAGNNGTGGGAGNTTNTGCANGCCNGCATGANCCCCGAGACGNAAGAGTGATNACNGCACNCTGAGAAAGGGAAGAGCCGCCGGATGGTCCGTGNGGCTCTTTTGACATGCAGCCNGTCCTGTGCAAGACTNNTTAAGGTCCATTTGCAGGATATGCAGCTACCGGGAAAGTGGACGCGGTGGCGGGCCGCAGAATTGCGCCAGGATTGCGCCGACCATTTGCAAACGGTGATTTTGCAGAGAAATGCAGGCTGCGGTGGACAACACAAAGCGTCCCGAACGGGACGCTGTTTATGGTGCGGTATAGCGAAAAACGACTGAGAATTGAACTGAGCGTATTTATGGTCGCAACTGCCGCTTATTTTAAGTGTGGTTAGGACATGATAGAATGGGTTTGCCGGGCAGGAACCGATTATTCTATCATGACTGCTTTCCGGTCCCAGAAAAACTTCAAATTTTCTTCACAGATTCCGGCCGCGGCCGGAACAAACACAGACAGCCTGGCGTCTCTTATTTGAAAGTGGATAGGGCTTATGAAGTGCAGCAAATATAGAAAACTCATTCACCGCATGCTGGACGGGGATCTGAATAAGGAAGATCAGCGTCGGGTATGTGCCCATCTGGAGACATGCGAGGCGTGCCGTTCCTACTATGATCAGGTCGCCCGGATCTGTGCCGAACTCAGGCAGCCGGATCCGCAGCCCCCGGAAGGCTTTGAACAGAGATGGAAGCAGGCTTTGGCGGAGGCGGCCGCGCCCCGGCGGCGCTCACGGAAAAAGAAGATGCGTCCAGGCGTCCTGGTGCCGGTGGTCGCGTGCTGTGCGGCTGCGATGTTCGTGGTTTCCACACTGCTTATCAATCCGCAGGCCTTCGGGCTGGAGGGCAGCATGGTGACCGGAGAATGGTTTGGGGCAGTTGTTCCTGAGAAGGAGCCGGAGCCGGAACCGTCGGTCAGCCAGGGAGACGGGCAGAAAGTGAGTTTTGTCGCGACGAGCGAGAAAAAACCCAATGTCGTGGACTACGAGAATGCGGAGTACTCGGAGACGACGACGAAGTCGACCCAGGTGCCGAAGCTTTCTGCAGCTGGCACCATCGAGCCGCGGCCCAATGAGATCATGAGTACGGTCAAGGAAGCGATGGACGCCCACGCGACGGCGCTCCCGGAAGAGGTGCCCGTTGTGGTGCTGTCGGTGGCCGGCGAGGAACAGGAACGTCTGCGCGGACTGGCGCACGAAATGGAACTGGAGATTGTGGCCGAAGATGAGGCCGGCCTGACGGTTGAAGGATCTCCGGAACAGCTGGAGGAATTCGCCGGCGGCTACCATCTGGACATTCCTCCGGATGCCGAATGGGTGCGGCTGCAGCTGCAGTAAACAAAAAAATGAAGAGGACGTTCTCATTGCCAGAGGCGTCCTCTTTTGTATGTTTACATTTTGTTCCCGTTTGCCCTGCACACCCTGCGCTATAATTAGACCTATGAAAGAGTACGAGAACAGCCTGCGAACCTTCCTGGTCGAAATGCCGCCCCTCATCTATCAGGTGGAGGGGATCCGCGTCTTCGGGCGCACGCTTCGATCCTTCCTCTTCTCCACGGATATTGCCCTGCTGCGAAATACCAACGCAGATGCTGTCATGGCAATGTATCCGTTCTCCACACAGCCTCTTATCCACCGCTCCCTGCTGCAGGCCGCAGATCTGCCCATTTTTGTCGGCGTCGGCAGCGTCGGCATGTCCGATGAGAAAGTCGTGTCCTGTGCACTTGATGCTGAGGCGGCAGGCGCGACCGGAATCGTGGTCGGCCCGCAGGTCAGCGCCGAAATGATCACGCGGCTGAAGCAGCATATCGATCTGCCGTTGATTGTGACCGTGGCTTCGCCCAAGGAAGACCTCGAACGCAAGATCGACAGCGGGGCAGACATCCTGAACATTTCCGGTGCCCAGGAGACGCCGGGCATCATCCGCACAGTTAAGGAGAAGTTTCCATATATTCCCGTGGTGGCGACCGGTGGTCCGAACGATGCCTCCATTCTTGAGACGATCAAGGCGGGCGCGGATGCCATCAGTTTCACGCCGCCGTCTATTGCGGAAATCTTCAGCAAGCAGATGGAAATCTTCCGCGAACAGCTCTGATTGTTCAGCCTCCCGGCAGCAGGTGCATCACGGGTCCCACGATGATAAACACTGCCAGGAACACGATCAGGCTGATCAGAAAACTGCGCATGTACGTCCTAAGATCAAGTCCCGTGCGGCGCGCGACCTCGTTGCGGCCGAACATCGCTGCAGCAAAGACGATCAGAAAAGACCAGCCAAGCAGCTGATTCTCCGGGAACATCAGGCCAAGGGCCATACAGAACCAGATCAGGAACCCGGCCAGCCAGCCAAGTATGATCTGCATGAGACGCTGCCGCCGCGTCGGCTCAATCGGGTCGGGAGCCGCGGCTGCGGGCTCCGTCTGCCCGACGTCATCATGTTCTGCCTGCCCTTCAGCCGGCAGTGAGGTTTCTTTTTCCTGCGTCACGATCCGGTATCCCTCCTTCCATAAGAAGACTGCCCGGCGGCCCAGGCAGCCGGCCGGTTTCCATTTCTTACCGGCTCTGTTAAAATTATAGCGTTCGAGCCTCGATGCTCAACCTTACAAGACTGCATTTCAGTTTTGCATCGTTCGATGCAGTGAATAACAACATGGGAGGAAACGAATGAAGGCATACAAGCCGCAGGACATCATCAACATTGCGGTTGCGGGACGAAGCGGTGGCGGCAAGACCACGCTGACCGAAGCCATCATCTATGATTCAGGAGCAACGGAGCGCCAGGGCCGGGTAGAGGACCGCAATACGGTTTCGGATTCAGATCCGGAGGAAATGCGCCGGCAGATCTCCATCGGACTTGCACTTGCTGCAGTGGAATGGGACGGCAAGAAAGTCAATCTGATTGATGCGCCCGGATATTCCGACTTTGAGGGTGAGGCTGTTGCGGCCATGCAGCTCGCTGATAGTGCCCTGATTGTCGTCAGTGCCCGCGACAGTGACGAATACTCAACGGAGAAGACATTCGCATACTGCCGCAGCCACGGCATTCCGCGTGCTTTCTGCGTCAATCAGATCGACAAGGAGCACGCTGATTTTACGAAAACCGTGAATGTTCTCCGGGAGCGCTGCGGCGGATCCGTCACGCCCGTGATGCTGCCTGTCCTCGAGGGCGGTAAGTTTACCGGCATCGTTGACCTGGTCCAGAACAAATGTATGAAATTTGACGGGTCGGAAGGACCTGTGCCGGATGATCTGGCTGCGGAAGCTGAGGAGCTGCGTGAAGCGATGATTGAGAACGCGGCCGGTTCCGACGAGGATCTGATGGAAAAATATCTTGACAGCGGTGAGCTTTCCGCCGCGGAAATTGAGCGCGGCCTGCGTCTCGGCGTCCTGGATGGCTCTGTGGCGCCGGTGTTCGTGTGCGCGGCAGCTCCGAATCTCGGCGTCAGGAATGTGATGAACCAGCTGGTGCAGGTGATGCCGTCGGCTGCCGAAATGCCGGCGCGCGATGCATCTGACCGGTCCGGCACGACGGTCAAGGTGGAGCGGGATCCAAGCGGAGCGCTGGCTGCCCAGGTTATGAAGTCTATTGCGGACCCGTTCGGCAACATCTCGTTGGTCAAGATTTTCCGCGGCACGCTCAGCAACAGCATGACAGTGCAGAACACGACCTCGGATGCCAGCGAAAAGACGGGAAACCTTGGCGTCATGCTGGGCAAGAAGCTCATTAAGATCCCGCAGCTCACGGCGGGTGATATCGGCGCGCTGACCAAACTGTCGGCGACGTCCACCGGTGACACGCTGGCGGCAGCTTCGAGTCCGGTTGTATTTGCCGCCATTGAGTTCCCAGCACCGAGCATCTCTCTAGCTGTGGATGCCCGCAAGCGCGGCGATGAAGAAAAAGTCATGAAGGGTCTGCGGGAGCTTGTCAGGGAAGATCCGTCGCTGCGGATCACTTCCAACAAGGAAACCGGGGAACGTCTGCTTGGCGGTCTCGGGGAAGTGCACCTGGAAGTCATCATGAACAAGCTCAAGAACAAGTATGGTGCAGACGGCGTGCTCAGTGATCCCCGGATTCCGTACCGGGAGACGATCAGCCGTTCTGCCGAAGCCGAAGGCAAGCACAAAAAACAGAGCGGTGGCGCCGGACAGTTCGGTGTGGTGAGCATCCGCTTTGAACCGCTGATGGACAGTGACGAATTTGAGTTTGTGAACAATATTGTCGGCGGTGTCGTCCCAAAAGAATACATCCCGTCGGTGGAGAAAGGTCTGCGGGAAGCGATCCAGCACGGCGTTCTGGCCGGTTTCCCGATGGTCGGACTGAAAGCGACACTCTTCGACGGCAAGTACCATCCGGTGGACAGCAAGGACGTCGCCTTCAAGTCGGCAGCCCGTCTGGCATATAAGGCGGCCTGCGCCAAGGCGAACCCCGTTATCCTCGAGCCGATCATGCACGTCGAGGTGACTGTGCCGAATGACTACATGGGCGAGATTCTCGGCGACATCAATAAGCGCCGCGGGCGGATTCTGGGAACAGACCCCGCAGACGGCATGCTGAAGGTCAGCGCCGAAGTTCCGATGAGCGAAATGGTCCGCTACACGACGGACCTGCGTTCCATGACCCAGGGCACGGGTTCCTTTACAGAAGAATTTGCACGCTACGAGCAGCTTCCGGCCAACATGGCGGCGAAGGTGATCGAGCAGGCAGCCAGAGAAGCTGACGAAGGCTGAGCACGCAGCTTGTCCGGCAGCGGACGCGGCACAGGAAAAGCGGACCGGAATCGGTCCGCTTTTCGCTGTACGCCGGTTTTTCTGCTTGAGAAGCCGGTGAAGCGGGTATTGGAAGAAGAGACATCAGTTTGAGAGGAGCAGCCAGCGATGCAGTATTGTCTGTATATAAATCCCACGATCGATAAGACGGTTGAAGTCAGCGGCTTTGTCCCGGGAGAGACAAACCGTGCCCAGGAGGTGCGCCTGGACGCAGGCGGCAAGGCGATCAACGTCGCCCGTGTGCTCAAGGTGCTGGGCGGTGATCCCAAGGTGACCGGCCTCGTGTTCAGAAACGACGGGGATGTCATCAAGAATGCGCTCGAGGAGCACAGCATTTTCTTTGATTTTCATGAACGGGAAGGCTCGGCCCGCTCCAATCTGAAGATTGTCGACACAACGAGCGGCCAGGTGACCGAGATCAATGAGCCGGGCCATGAGGTGCCGGATGAATTGCTCGGCCGTATTGCGGACGAACTCGTGAACATCGCCTTTCAGGGCGATGCGGCTGTGCTTTCAGGGCGGCTGCCGGTGAATGCTCCTTCAGACTATTACGCCCGGCTCATCGGCAGCCTGAAGGAAAAACAGGTACGTGTTTACCTGGATGCTTCCGGTGATGCGTTTCGGGAAGCTGTGGCCAAGGGACCATATCTGATCAAGCCGAATCTCAGTGAGCTTGAGGAACTGACCGACAGGCCGCTGCGGACGATCGGAGATGTGACCGCAGCGGCGCGGGAGATCATTTCCCGCAACGGCGTCAAGTACGTGATTGTCACATTCGGCAGCAAAGGCGCGCTGGCGGTGAACGCGGAAGCTTCCGCATTTGCTGAGGGCCTCGACCTCAAGGTGGGATCCACGGTAGGCGCCGGTGACGCCTTTGTGGCCGGACTGATCGCGCGGGAAGACGCCAGCCTGGTGGACATGCTGAAAAGCGGGACAGCGGCAGCAGTCGGGAGTGTTGTGCTCAAGGGCACGCAGCCCTGCACGCCGGAGCTCTACCAGGAATACCTGACGAAGATTGTGATCGACGAGGGACCGGACGAGACAGTCATCATCTGCTGAAGACGAAAGACACCCAGGAAGCGCCTGCGGGCGCTTTTTTGGATCACAGGAGTTTTGTATGGAATTCAGACCGCTTACACTTGCGGACCAGGAGCTGTTCGAACATTATGCCAGGGGATCAAGACAGTCCGAGTCCTCGTTTGCCAACCTCTACATATGGCAGCATAATTCGGACACGCAGATTGCAGAGGAGGACGGTGCAATGTTCGTGCTTTTCCGCAGCGGCAGCCGGTATGCGATGCTGCCTCCGTTCACGGTGGACAGGAAAGCGCCGATTGCGCCTCACATGCGTGCTGCCGAACGGTTTATGCTTGACCAGTTCGGATCTTTCCACATGAAGTGCGCCACCGACGAGACAGTGCGCCGCATCAGCTGGGAAATGCCCGGGCGCTACCGCTTTCCCTATGATCGGGATAATTCGGACTATGTGTACAACACGGAAGATCTGCTCGAACTTCCGGGGAAGCGGTACCACGGCAAGCGCAATCACATCAGCGCCTTCCTTCGTGCCCATTCGCCGGTGCTGGCAGATTATACGCCGGAATACCGGGATGCATGCCTGCTGATGCAGGATGACTGGGCCCGCACCGGGCAGGATGATCCGATGGAGGCGGATGAGGAGTATATCTCCATCCTCAAGGCACTGGATGATTACGAGACACTCGGACTGAGGGGCATGGTTGTGCTGCTGGACGGCCAGGTGGCCGCCTTTACTTTCGGGGAGCAGCTCACCGACGATACTGTTCTTATCCACATCGAAAAAGCACAGCGTGATGTGAACGGTATGTTCCCCTATATCAATCAGGCATTCCTCAAGCGCAACTGGAGCGGCTCGCGTTATGTGAACCGGGAGGAAGACATGGGCATTCCGGGGATGCGCAAAGCCAAAGAGTCGTACCATCCGGCCTTCCTGGTGGATAAGTTCGACGTGGTTCTCGGAGACAGGTGATGGAACTGAGAAAGCTCACGTCGGCGGACATGCAGCAGGTACGCAGCGTCTGGAAGGCGTGTTTCGGGGATTCAGACAGTTTTCTGGACGCTTACTTTGCTGCCTGTGCCAACATCGCCGACGGCCTCGGATTCTTTGACAGCGGCAGGCTGGTCAGCTCGATGTTCACATACCGGATCAACGTGAACATTTCCGGTATGGTCTACCAGAGTCAGTTTATCGCCGGATGCGGCACGCTGCCGGAAGCGCGCAACCAGCATCTCATGCGCAGCCTCATCCATTCAGCGCTCACCGATATGGCTTCCCGCAACATCTGCCTCTGCTTCCTGCATCCATTCCTGCATTCCTTCTACCGCAAGTTTGGGTTCGAGACGATCGCCTACGTCAGCAGAATGCAGTCGCAGGCGCAGCCGGTGCCGTCTGTGAAGACAGCCTCGTCGATCTCGGAG
Organism: Clostridia bacterium; assembly: GCA_014805015.1. Classification (GTDB taxonomy): domain Bacteria; phylum Bacillota; class Clostridia; order Christensenellales; family Christensenellaceae; genus JAAUYQ01. The sequence goes on from JAAUYQ010000043.1 coordinate 19,766, forward strand.
CTGCCGTTTGATTCCATCTACGCCTCGTACGCCGCGTATGTCACACAGTTCGACAGCTACTTTATCCGCAACAAGAGCCGCATGCAGGCGTGGCTTAAGCTGCTCTTTGCGGACGGTGGAAAAGCGGTGTATATCGACGGGAGCGATTCCACGCCGTATGCCCTTTATTATGACAAGAAGGATGATCAGGGCAGCGTGCGCAGTGAGATCTTTGAGCTGGTTTATTTCCGCCCGGAGCAGCTGGCCGCCCTCACTGGCGGTACCGGCTGCCCGTCCTCCTACTTTCTGCCGGCTGCGGGGCCTGCAGAGAACGCCGCGGACCGGGAAGACATGGAGTTCACGATGATGCGCGTCCTCGATCCACAGGTCATGCTCGGCGCCTATCAGTATCCGGCCGGTGCCCAGCCGTTCGTCATCAACATCCATGACGCTTTTCTCGGCTGTGACTACAACCTGCAGGTGAGCCCGCAGGGCAGCAGCGCGGCAGTGCGTCCCTCGGCCGCCCCGGCAGACATCGTTACCGACGTCGGCGGGCTCGCACAGCTCTTCGCGGGCACGTACCCGCCGAAAGAATTTCCGGCAGCGGTCCCGTTTTTTGCCTCCGGATCCTCGTGTTTCTTCGAGACGTACTAGTTTGCATTCGACATGATTTCAGCTTAAACTACCACCTGTACTTTACTGCATGGAAATCTGGTGAGAAAAGAATGTGGACGGTATTCATCGGAATCGGTCTGGGCGTACTTGAGGTTCTGCTGCTCAGAAAGAGTGTTGTGATGATGTCCGCGGACAAGGCGAACATCCCGCTGGGCATCTTCATCACGATCGGCAAACTGGCTCTCATCCTGGCCGTACTCTACTGCATTGCGCGTTTCATTTCGCTGAGCGCCATGATCTGGTGCGCCGGCGGTATGGCAGCGGCGATGATTGTGCTGCCGGTGATCCGGAGTCTGCGCACGATCCGCGAGGGCAGACGCGCGCAGGAGGAGAAATAGATGCATATACCAAGTGTATTTCCGGACAAGGTCACCCTGTTCGGATCCTTTCAGCTTTCGCAGACGCTGATCACGGCGTTTGTGGTCACCGGCATCCTGATCGTGGCGGCGCTGATCATCCGTTTTGGTGTGATCCGCAACTTCAAGCAGGTACCGCGCGGAATCCAGAACGTCCTGGAACTGGCTGTAGACAGCGTCAACGACTTCAGCCGCAGCATCCTGGGTGAATGGGGACGGTCGATCGCGCCGTACATCATGACGCTGTTCGTGTTCATCGTCTGCACAGGTGCCGTGGAGTACCTGGGGATCCGCTCCCCCTGTACGGATCTCAACTGCACAATCGGGATGGCAGCAATCTCGTTTGTGCTGATCATTGTCTACTCAATCCGCGCCAAGGGTGTCAAAGGATGGCTGAAAACGTACTGTGAGCCCAAATCATTCATGGTCCCGATCAACGTGCTTTCAGCGATCGCCGTGCCCATTTCACTGGCCTGCCGGCTTTTCGGCAACATGTTCAGCGGACTGGTGGTCATGGATATGCTCTACAGTGCAATGGGCAATTTTGCCATTGCCATACCTGGAATCGCTTCAATCTACTTCATACTGTTTCACTTGGGAATGCAGTCGTACGTCTTTACGATGCTGACCATGTCGTTTATGAAGGAGAAAATGGAATAGGCAGAAGCGTGCCCCCTGCGGGCACGTGCCGTCTTGGGAAGAAAGGTGGAAATTCTAATGGATATGGGTTTGGTTGCGATCGGTGCTGGTCTGGCGGTTTTCACAGGCTTCGGTGCCGGCATCGGCATGGGTATTGCAACGAGCAAGGCGTGCGAAGCAGTCGCCCGGCAGCCGGAAGCAACCGGCAGGATCAACCAGGTTCTGCTGATCGGTCTGGCGCTGGCTGAATCGACGGCTATCTATGGCTTCGTCATCTCCATCATCATGATCTTCACGATGGGCGGCTGAAAAAAGCGCACGGGCCGCGCGGAGCAGAGTCTGTCCGGTTGCGGCCCCTGGATGGGGGAGTCAAATGCTTGACATAAACTTTTGGGAGATAACTCTCTACATTATCAACATTGTCATCCTGTTCTTTGTGCTGCGCTGGCTTCTGTACAAGCCGATCACGAAATTCCTGGAAGACCGCACAGACAGGGTGCAGAAGGAGATCAACGAAGCTGCGCGCAAGCAGACGGAGGCTGAGCAGCTGAAAGCCAAGTACGACGGTATGGTGTCGGGGGCGCAGGGGATGGCTGCGGAAATCGTCAGCAAGGGTAAGACACTTGCTGACGACCGTGCCAGACAGATCGTCAATGAGGCAGCGGCGCAGGCTGCCGAGCTTCGTGAGCGGGCTGAGCAGCAGATCGAGGAAGAAAAGAAGCAGGCTCTGCTTGAACTGCGGCAGGAGGTCACGCAGATGGCGATCCAGATTGCCAGCAAGATCCTTGAGCGCGAAGTCACTTATGCGGACAACAAGCAGATCATTGACAGCTTCTTCGAGAAAGTGGGTTGAGTGTGGAAGATAAGAACACTGGCAAGATTATCTGCGCGACCCAGTTCTCCGAGGAGGAGCTCGCGCAGATAGAAGAGAAACTCGACGGGATTGCCGGACGCAAGCTTACCTACCAGGTGACGGTGGATCCGTCGCTGATCGGCGGTTTCAAGGCCATCGTGGACAACACAGTCTACGATCTCAGCGACAGGGGCTACCTCGACCGCATCCAGTCCTATGTAGAAGAGTCTGACAAAATTGTCAGCGCTGGTCAGGTTGCTGATCTGTTCGGTTCGCTCGGATCCGATGCCGCCGGCGAAATCCGCGAGCCCGCCTTCCTGCCGACAATCGAGAAACGCGTCTCGGAGTTTGACGGACCGGCCATGGACATCACCCGCATCGGTATGGTGGACAGAACGGCCGACGGTGTCGTCTACGTGCGCGGTCTGAGCGGCTGCCGTTACGGCGAGCTGCTGCAGTTTGAGCAGGGTCACTACGGAATCGTGATGAACCTTGACATCGAGCGTGTCGGTGCCGTACTGCTGACAGGCGTCAACGTCGTGCGCGAGGATTCGCTTGTCCGGCATACGGGCCACGTGGTTCGGGTTCCGGTTGGAGAAGCCCTGCTCGGCAGAGTGGTCAATCCGCTCGGAACGCCGATTGACGGCCGCGGTTCGCTTCTGACGGACCTTTACCGGCCGATTGAGGAGGCAGCCCCGCCGATCATAGACCGCGGACCCATCGACACACCGCTGCAGACAGGCATCATGGCAATCGACGCCATGATTCCCATCGGCCGCGGTCAGCGCGAGCTCATCATTGGTGACCGTCAGACCGGCAAGAGCGCCATCGCGCTCGACACGATCCTGAACCAGAAGGGCAAGGATGTTTACTGTGTCTACGTGGCCATCGGCCAGAAGGCCTCCTCGATCGCCGGCCTGGTGGACCGCATGCGCGAGTTCGGGGCTCTTGACTACACCGTCGTGGTTGCGTCCACCGCAGCGGACACGGCGCCGATGCAGTACATTGCGCCTTACGCGGGCTGTTCCATTGCGGAACACTTCATGTATGAGGGCAAGGATGTCCTGATCGTCTACGACGACCTCTCCAAGCACGCCGTGGCCTATCGCACCATGTCGCTTCTGCTCCGCCGTCCGCCGGGACGGGAAGCGTTCCCGGGCGACGTGTTCTATCTGCACAGCCGGCTGCTAGAGCGTGCCGCCAAGCTCTCAGCAGAGCTCGGAGGCGGCTCGATGACAGCGCTGCCGATCGTCGAGACCATGGACGGCGACATCTCCTCGTATATCCCGACAAACGTGATTTCTATCACAGACGGTCAGATCTACCTGGAGAGTGAACTCTTCAACGCCGGGCAGAGGCCGGCTATCAACGTCGGTCTTTCTGTCTCCCGTGTGGGCGGTTCGGCCCAGATCAAGGCCATGCGCCAGGTTGCCGGTCCGCTGCGCCTCGATCTCGCTCAGTACCGCGAACTGGCTGTCTTCTCACAGTTCGCATCTGACCTCGACAAGTCCACCCAGGACGCCCTCAAGCAGGGCGAGCGGCTGATGCAGACGCTCATCCAGCCGCAGTTCGAGCCGTACAATGTGGAAGACGAGGTCATTCTGCTGTACATGGCGACCCACAACATCCTGATGGATATCAAGACGTCGGAAGTGCGCCGCTTCAACCGCGAGTTTCTGGAGTATATGCGCGTGCAGCATCCGCAGATCGGAGCAGCTATCCTCGAGACAGGCCAGCTTACGGAGCAGCAGCAGCAGGAAATCCTTGACGCGGCGGAAACGTTCAAAAAGCAGTTCGTCGTCGCTTCACCGGATGCCCAGAAGGTCAGCTTCAGTACTGGGACCGGTGGTGACAGCCCGCTGCTTCCGGACGAGGCAGAAGTCGTGCCGGTACCCGAGGCAGGTGCGGTTCCCGAATATGTGCCGGCGGACACGCCGAAAAAGTAGGTTCTCATGCAGACAGCTTCTGACATCAAGAACAGCATAAAAGCGATTCAGGAGATCAGTCAGATCACCAACGCCATGAAGCTCATCTCCACCTCGAAGATGACCAAGGCGATCCAGCGCTATGAGGCGAACCTGCTGTATTTTGAGCGCGTGCAGAGCGTGCTCAAGGATCTGCTCGCCACCACTGAGGAACTGCATCATGTCTACTTCACGCCCAATAACGAAGGCGTGCCGGCGTATGTGGTGATTGCGGCGGACAAGGGTCTGTGCGGCGGCTACAATCACAATGTCCTGAATTTTGCTTACAGGCAGATGCAGCCCGGCGACAAGATGATTATCACTATCGGGCAGGAGACGCGGGCGTTCTTCGAGCGCAAGAATATCATGATTGACCTCGAGTACCTGCATATTGTTCAGCAGCCGACCCTCTACGAAGCGCGCAACCTGACAAATGACATCTGCCGTATGTACCGCGAGAAGCTTATCTCAGAGGCGACGCTGATCTACACCCGCTATTATTCGCGGGTCAAGCAGGCGCCGGTGGCGATGAAACTGCTTCCCGTAAGCGAAAGCACGTTTGCCGGAGAAGATCTGGGGAGTACCTACAGCGGCGACTTTTCCTACCATCCATCGCGCCGTGAAGTATTTGACACCCTTGTCCCGCAGTATATTCTGGGCCTGGTGTACGGCGCCCTGGTGCAGGCGGCAGCGAGCGAGAACGCGGCACGGCTTATGGCTATGGACAGTGCGGCCAAGAACGCAGACGAAATGATCCGCGGCCTCAGCATGCAGCTCAATCACGCACGGCAGCAGGCGGTCACCCGGGAGATTACTGAGATCGTCAGCGCCGTGGAAGCGCTGGCAGAGGATTAAGCGATATGTACGATTACAAAACGATGAGCGAGGGTGAGGTCATCCGGATTACGGGTCCCATCATCGACGTTCAGTTTACGGAAGAGACGATTCCGCCGATGCATACAGTTCTCTATGTGGAACTGAACGGGCACCGTGTCTGGATGGAAGTCTCCGCGCAGCTTCCGGGCGATGTCGTCCGCTGCATTGCGCTTGAGGCTACAGAAGGCCTGGCCTGCGGCATGACAGCCCACAACACCGATGAGCCGATCATGGCGCCAGTCGGAAAAGCCGTCCTTGGCCGCGTCTTCGACGTGATGGGCCGCAACGTGGACGGCAAGCCGCCGGTTGAGACAGATACCTACTGGTCCATATACCGTAATCCACCGCCGTTTGACCAGCAGAATCCGGTATCGGAGCAGTTTGTGACAGGCCTGAAGGTAATTGATCTGCTCGCACCTTACGCGAAGGGCGGCAAGATTGGTCTTCTTGGCGGGGCCGGCGTCGGCAAAACCGTGCTGATCAACGAGCTGATTCACAACATTGCCACCGAATCGAGCGGATACTCTGTCTTCACCGGCGTCGGCGAGCGCAGCCGCGAAGGGTACGACCTGATCCATGAGATGACCGAGAGCGGCGTTCTCGATCAGACAGCGCTGGTTTTCGGCCAGATGAACGAACCGCCGGGATCCCGCATGCGCGTGGCACTAACGGGTCTCACGATGGCGGAATACCTGCGGGATCAGTCCAAGCAGAATATACTGCTGTTTATCGACAACATTTACCGCTTCGTGCAGGCAGGCAGTGAGGTATCCGCACTGCTCGGCCGGATTCCCTCCGCCGTCGGCTACCAGCCCACGCTCTCGCAGGAGATGGGCGAGCTGCAGGAGCGGATCACCTCGACCAAATCGGGCGCCATCACGTCGGTGCAGGCGATCTACGTGCCGGCTGACGACCTGACGGACCCGGCTCCGGCGACGACGTTCTCGCATCTTGATGCGACGACGGTGCTGTCCCGGAACGTGGCTGAGCTCGGCATATATCCGGCGGTGGACCCGCTCGAGTCAACCTCGCGGATCCTGGAGCCGCGGATTGTCGGCGAAGTCCACTACCAGATCGCCAGCGAGGTACTGATGATCCTGCAGCGCTACAAGGAGCTCCAGGACATCATATCCATCCTCGGCATGGAGGAACTTGCTCCGGAGGACAAGATCATCGTGCTGAGAGCGCGGCGCATCCAGCGGTTCCTGTCCCAGCCGATGTTTGTCGCGGAGATCTTCACGGGCGTACCCGGACAGTTTGTGCAGCTGCCGGACACAATTCAGAGCTTCAAGGAGATACTCGAAGGGAAGGCAGATGAACTCCCGGAACAGGCCTTTTTCATGGTGGGAGATCTCGAGGACGCGCGCCGCAAAGCCCGGGAACTGGAGGCGCACTGACCGATGAATACCTTCGTGCTGGAAATACTGACACCGGAACGTTCGTTTTTCAGCGACAACGTGCTGTCGGTGATTTTTTCGGCGCCGGACGGACGTATGTCAGTACAGGCCGGACACGAGCGGATGATCGTGGAGCTGGTGCCGGGAGAATGCCAGATTCACACAGAAAACCGCTGGCGGTCATGCTTTGTGTCGGAAGGCTTTATTCAGATAGAGCCGGCCGTGACGGTCATCTTCACGCAGGCTGCAGAGTGGCCGGAAGAGATCGACATCCGGCGGGCGCAGCGCGCCAAGGAGCGGGCGGAAGAGCGCCTGAGGCAGCGCAAGAGCGACGAAGAATACCGCCGCAGCAAGGTGGACCTGGCGCGCGCCATGGCCCGCCTCGGCCTGACAAAACGGAAAACCAGACTGTAGAGCCAGTGGAGGGTGGGACGCCGAGCGGACCACCCTCTCTTTTTCTCCCGGGAAGCCGGAACGGAGATCTGAGGAACGGAACGACAACGCTTTTGACAGGTGGAGCCCGCAGCGGTAAGAGCGCGTATGCGCTCCGGCAGCTTGAGTCTCTAGACGATGTAGCATTCATTGCGACGGCAGACTGCAAGGATGCGGAAATGCAGGAACGGATCCGGCGCCACCAGAGCCGCCGTCCGGCAGCCTGGAAAACAATTGAAACGTCACGGGTGGTGGTCGTTGCCCTGAAGACGACACGTCACGAGGCCTGTATTCTCGACTGCCTGACCATGCTGGTCGCCAATATGCTGCAGGATATGCTGGCCAAGGATCCGGCGGCTGTCAGGGAAGGCCGGGGCCGGGATACGGAAGCCCTGATCCTGGAAAACATCGAGCTGCTGCTCGAAGGTATGCGAAGCAACGGCGCGGAATTCTACATCGCCACCAATGAGGTGGGCAGCGGGGCGGCTTCGGGTTCACAGGAGGAGCGTTTTTTCCGCGACATGCTCGGTCTGGTGAACGAGACGGCAGCTGCCGCAGCGGACAACGTCGCACTGATGGTGTGCGGACTGCCGCTCTGGGTCAAGGGGAAGGCACATTCTGAGCCGGACAGAACCTGATTGCTCGTTGGGCACTGCGGCTGGAATTTGGTAGACTATATCCACCCCGGCACAGCAGGGAATGGAAGGAGGCCGCAGCAAACAGTATGCATTCTGAGACAGTACCGGGCGGACCGGGGCCGGCCGCAGCGCTCCTGCCGGAGCAGCGGCCGCTGGGCCGGCAGACGTTCGCCTGCATCGACCTCGACGCGATCCGGTTTAACACGGAGCAGATGGGCGCCCACCTGAGTCCCGGCACCGGGCTCATTGCCATTGTCAAGGCGGACGCCTACGGCCACGGGGCGGCCGAGGCGGGCCGCGCCGCGCTGGACGGCGGCGCTGCTATGCTCGGCGTTGCCATGGCGGAAGAGGCACTGCCGATCCGCCGCGCCGGGATTACCGCTCCGATCCTGGTGATCGGGCCCTCAAACCATGGCCAGATGGAGATCGGCGCTGCCTGCGGTCTCGACATGTGCGTCTTTACCGCTGACCATCTGCGTGAGCTCGAGACAGCAGCCTGCAGGGCAGGAGTGAAGATCCAGGTGCACATCAAGGCAGACACCGGTATGCACCGCATCGGAGCCGGCAGCCCGGAGGAAGTGGCAGCCCTGCTTGACACCCTCAAAGAGTGTCCGCATCTGGTTCTGGCCGGCATGTTTACCCATCTCGCGGAGGCGGACCGGTACGAGGACACCGCTTCCGCAGAGCAGCAGAGGGTGCGCTTTGAGGAGCTTGCCAAGGTGGTACGCGGCCGCGGTCTGCACCCGAAATTGCATGTGAGCAACAGCGCCGGGGCTCAGAATCTGCCGCACTTTGATTACGATATGGTCCGGTTCGGGATTTCCCTCTACGGATACCGGCCGTCCCGGGCACAGAGCGCGCGCGAAGTGCCTCTCAGGCCGGCTATGCAGGTCTGGTCGGAGATCAGCCGCATCCAGACGCTCCGGCCGGGAGACGCGGTCGGTTACGGAGCTGCCTTCCGGGCCGACCGCCCCATGCAGGCGGCCACAGTGCAGATCGGCTACGGCGATGGCCTAAGCCGCCTGCTGTCCGGCTGCGGCCGCATGATTGTGCCGGCGCGTGGCGGTCTGCATTATGCGCCCATACTCGGCCGGGTCTGCATGGACATGACGATGATCGATGTGACCGGAATTGAAGGGCTGCAGACTGGAGACCCGGTGCTTGTGATGGGAAGAGCCGGAGAGCTCCACATGGACGCGGACGATATTGCGCAGCTGACAGGCACGATCAGCTATGAGATACTGCTTGGCTTCTCGAGCCGGGTGCCGCGGCTGTACACACAGAAATCAGTCTGAGAGCAGCGACCGTGACCACGCCGCTCCGATACCTGGAAAGGAGACGGCTGCGATGCAGCCGGACGTGGAATCTTATGGACAAACAACATATACGGAACCGGATCAAGGAGGAACGCAGTCATCTGAGCCCCGAGTTCGTCAGCGAGAAATCACAGCAGGTGTATGAGCGTCTCATCGCTCTGCCACAGCTCGAGCAGGCTGACTGCGTGCTTACGTACGCGGACTTCAGCAACGAGATTCAGACAGGTGCTGTCACCGGCTGGCTGCTCTATCACGGCAAGAAGGTCTGTCTGCCGGTGATAGAGGACCATACGATGTATGCTGTGCGCTATGCCGGCGCCCCGCTCTCACAGGGTTCGTTCGGCATCGAGGAGCCGCATTTTGACCGGCAGGAAGTGGTGAACCCGGCTGTCATTTCAGTTGTGCTCTGCCCGGGTGTGGCCTTCAGCCGCGAAAAAGCGCGCATTGGCTTTGGTAAAGGATACTACGACCGCTTCCTCGCACAGGCGCCGCAGGCTTTCAAAATCGGGCTCGCCTATGATTTTCAGGTGCTGGCCTCGGTCGAATCGGGGCCTCATGACATTCCGATGAACATGATTGTGACCCCGGAGTTCGTGCTTAGCTGACCGTGCGGGTCATCGCAGGCAGCTGCCGGGGTATAAGGCTCAGAGCCCCGGCGGGCAGTGATGTGCGGCCGACAACCGACCGGGTGAAAGAATCGATGTTTGCGCCGCTGCACTTCCGGCTGCAGGGGGCTGACGTGCTCGACGTTTTCGGCGGTTCCGGCGCTCTCGGACTCGAGGCGGCCTCGCGCGGGGCACGGCGGGTCGTGATCGTTGAGAAGTCGCACGCGGCGCAGCAGGCGATTGCAGCCAACCTGGCCGCCTGCGGCTCGCCGCCGGCAATAGAACTGCTGAGAATGTCATGGCAGCGTGCCTTTGTCTGTCTTGAAGGGCAGCAGTTCAGCATTGTCTTTGTGGATCCGCCGTATCAGAGCGGTCAGTACGAACCGGTTCTGGCGGCTCTGCCCGCCCACGGACTGCTCGCCCCGGATGCTGAGGTGATTCTCGAGAGCGACCGTGTGCTGGAGCCTGATGTTTCAGGCTATGCGTTCGTGCGTCGGAAGAAGTATGGAGGCATCTATGTGACCGTACTGCAGCAGGCGGACGGCGCAGGTGGGGATGGAGAAGCAGATGGACGGAAATAGCAGGCCGGTAAAGCATCCGGGGATCGCTCTTTGCGTATGTCCGGGCAGCTACGATCCGGTGACAAACGGCCACCTGGACATTATCCGCAGAGCGCAGAGCCTCTTTGGACACGTATGCGCCGGTGTCCTCGATAATGCCGCGAAGCAGTATATGTTCAGCGCTGCGCAGCGTGAACAGATGCTCAGGGAAGCTGCAGGCGGTTTGCCCGGCGTCACAGTGGTCCGCTGGGACGGTCTGCTCGTTGACCTGCTCAGCAAGCTCGGCACCAGTGTTATCGTCCGCGGCATCCGCAGCAGTGCTGATCTTGCTGCTGAAGAGCAGATTGCCTTGGTGAACCGGCAGCTGCGGCCGGGAACAGAAACCGTGTTTCTGCCGGCAGACCCCGTCTGGCGCGGGATCAGTTCGACCATTGTGCGCGAACTGATCCGCTTCAATGCTGACGTGGAGGCCTTCGTTCCGCAAAGCGTGTGCCGGATGCTCCGGGAGCGGCCGGGAAACGAAACGACCAGAGTGTAAGGAGGAGCCGCCGCGCCAAGCTGCGGATGCAGACGGATGAAAATTTTTGATCTACTCAATGAAATCCTGGAAGAGCTCGACCGGTCCACGAAGCAACGGTTCGGAGCCCGCCGAACGATCGATACTGAGTTTATCATCGATATCCTGCAGCAGATCCGTCAGGCACTCCCCGATGAGATTGTCGAGGCGCAGAAGATCATCGAAAGCCGGCAGCGGCTTATGCTGCAGGCCCATGAACGCGCCGACGACATTGTCACGGAGGCTGAAGAGCAGGTGCGCGATTCTGTCGAGACGCACCGGGTCACGAAACTCGCGCGGGAAAAAAGTGAACAGCTTCTGCAGGAAGCCCGGCGTGAGGCCTTTGAGATCCGGGTGGCAGCCAACGACTACGCGATCGAAGTGCTCGACGACGTTTCCGGCTATCTTTCCGAGTACCGCGCTATCATCAAGGAAAACAAAACGAATTTTGTCAACCGTATGCACCGGGAAAGCGAGGATCTCTGAGTGCACGCGGGCTGACGGGAAAGGAGCGCGATCTGATGAGCAGGAAAAAAGTGGGGCTGGCACTCGGCGGCGGCAGCGCGCTGGGGTTTGCCCATATCGGCCTGCTGCAGGTTTTTGAGCAGGAGGGCATTCCCGTGGACGTCATATCCGGGTGCAGCATGGGTTCGCTGATCGGCGGCATCTACGCTTCCGGCTGTCCGCTGGACCGGCTTGAAGACATGGCCCGCGTTTTTAACGACCGTCACTATATTGATTTCAACGTGTCGGTCAGAGCGGACGGATATCTCAAGGGCGACAAAGTGGAGGAGCTGGTGGAAATCATGACCGAGGGGATTTCCATCGAACAGTCCAGGATCCCCTTTGCCTGTCTGGCGAGCTGTCTTGAGACAGCAGAAGGTCATTACTTCACTTCGGGTCCGATGTACCGTGCCATCCGGGCGAGCATTTCCATCCCCGGGATTTTTGCCCCGGTCGTCATGAATGGACAGACACTGGTGGACGGCGGTGTTATTGACCGCTCAAGCCTGTCCGCACTTGAGCTGTTGGAGCCGGATTTTAGGATTGTCTGCTCTGTCGCTTATCTTGGACAGAAACAGAGAACGCCGCAGGGCGTGCGGGAAATCCTGGAGGAATCCTACAATATTCTTTCCTGGCACGCTGTCCGTGCGCGCCTCGAGAGTGCGGATGTGCAGGTGGCACCCGACCTCGGAGCGTTCACCGGAGCGTCCTTTGACGATATCGGTCCGATCATCGACCAGGGCGCGAAGGCCGCCCGGGAGATGGTGCCGGAGATCCGCGGCAAGCTCGGCCTTGACTAGCGTGCCGGCTTACCCTATCCAGGCTTCGGAAGCCGGCAGGTTAAGAAGTTCCGATCCGTCGGCAATGACGATCCGGTGCGCCTTGTCGCCTGCCGGATCCTGCAGCGGTGAGCGGATCACGGCGTAGAGATCAGCGGCTGCCAGATCGCCCCAGGCGAGGGTTGTCTCCGGATATCTGGCGCACGAAGAGATGATGGGGACCTTGGCCGCTGACGCGAACTTTCCGAAGGCCGCCGCGGCTTCCTGTCGCAGGCCGGTCAGCCGCACATGCAGAGGGCACTCCGGGGCGTTCACTTCAAGCAGCCTGTCTCTGGTGAAGCCGAGGACAAGGTTCAGAAGAGCGCGGCGCACACGGGCGCGGGGAAGCCAGCGGGTAGAAGCCGCCTGCTGGAACTGCCCGTAATCGGGTGCCGCTGCGGCACCGTGCAGACGGGCTGCCAGCGCCGGCGAAACGTCCGCTGTGGCGAGCAGCTGCTCGCGCGCAGTGGTGCGCAGCCGGTACAGACCAAGGCGATAGAGCTCCTCTTCGGCAAAGACCGGCGTAAAGCAAAGCGGCACGCCCCAGCGGCGCAGAACGTCGCCTGGATCGTCTGCCTGCTGCAGTTCGGCCCGCACCTGCTGCGCCGATGGACGGCACCCGTGTATGGCTGTGCGGACAACAAGGTACGGCCGTACAGCCGAGTGTATCTCGTCAAGGGCGCTGAGATATTCGATGGCGAGTGTGTTGTTCGGCCCGCTGAGAAGAGGTGCGAGGGCTGGATCGGCCGCGGCGAGCGCCCGCTGCCGGGCTGCCCCTTGATTGAGACCGCGGCGGCGCCCGTCCCGGATGGCAGCGGCCATCTGCGGCGGTTCCTCCCGGAAAAGAGCTGCAGCGCGCTCGAGCGGCTCAATCTGCGCCGATTCGGCCCCGAAAGCAAGCACATCTGCCCCGAGCCGGTCTGCAATGCGCACGGCACCGCGGGCAAAGCCGGCAGCGCCCTGCACAGCGTACAGGGCTGGCAGCTCGAGCACAACATCTGCGCCCGCCTTCAGGGCCATGCCTGAGCGGACCCAGCGGTCGGCGACAGCCGGCGAGCCTCTCTGCACAAAGTTTCCGCTCATCAGGCACACCAGAAGGCAGCCGGGATGCGCTCGCCGCACCTGCGACAAAAAGTGCGCATGACCCAGGTGCAGGGGATTGAATTCGGCTGTAACAAGCACAGAAGACACAGGAAATCCTTTCTTTCCGGACTGCAGCGGGCTATACTCAGTAACGGCGGCGTTTGGTTTCCGCCTGATCCCATTATGCACAGCTTGGAAGAGGTGACAACACTGACATGTCCTTGATGGAACGCATCCGCGAAAAAGCGAAACAGAATAAGATGACGATTGTCCTGCCGGAGGGCAGCGAGCCGCGGACAATTGCGGCAGCCGCCCAGATACTGGAAGAGGACCTCGCCAATCTCGTGCTGCTTGGCAATCCCGGCGAAATTGCCAACAGCAACACAGCCGGAGTGGACCTTTCCAAGGCCACTATTATCTATCCGCCGGCATCGCCCAAACTGCAGGCCTATGCCGACGCGTTCTATGAACTGCGCAAATCTAAGGGCATCCGCCCGGCACAGGCGCTTGAACAGGTGAAAGATCCGCTCTATTTTGCGGTCATGATGATCCGGGAAGGGGACGCGGACGGCATGGTCTCCGGGGCTGTGCATTCCACCGGTGACACGCTGCGGCCGGCCCTGCAGGTGGTGAAAACGGCCCCAGGCGCTCCGCTGGTTTCGAGCTGCTTTATCATGGAAGTTCCGAACAGGGAGTACGGCGATGACGGGGTGCTCGTCTTTGCAGACTGTGCAATCAACATTGAGCCGGATCCCGAGCAGCTGGCTGCGATCGCTGTCGAGACAGCGCACAGCGCCCAGACGATTGCCGGCATCGACCCGCGCGTCGCTATGCTGAGCTTTTCGACGAAAGGCAGCGCCAAACATCCGGAAGTGGAGAAGGTGCAGCAGGCCACGCAGATCGCACACGAAATGAATCCGAATCTGCTGCTCGACGGCGAGCTGCAGGCCGATGCCGCTCTGGTGAGCACGGTCGGCGATCTCAAGTGTCCGGGGAGTCCGGTTGCCGGACACGCCAACGTGCTTATCTTCCCGAATCTTGCTGCCGGCAACATCGGCTACAAACTGGTGCAGCGCCTGGCCGGTGCGACGGCTGTCGGACCGATCTGCCAGGGTCTGGCGCGGCCCGTCAACGATCTGTCCCGGGGCTGCAGCGTGCAGGACATTGTCGATGTGGTGGCCATCACAGCCGTGCAGGCACAGGATTTTGAGGCCCGCGGCGGTTCACAGCCGGGCACAGTGAGCTGAGAAAAAGTATTGGAAGCAAAGGAGAGACATGAAAAACGTCCTGATCATTAATGCCGGCAGTTCCTCCCTGAAGTACCAGGTAGTGGACATGGATACCGGCAAAGTGCTGGCCAAGGGGCTGGCTGAGCGGATCGGTCTTGACCATTCCGATCTCGTGCATCAACCGGCCGGCGGCGAGAAAATCACGATCGAAGTGCCGATGAAGAACCATGGCGACGCCCTGCAGGCAGTCATCAGTGCCATCACGGACAAGGATCACGGTGTTCTGCCGGACATGAGCTCGATCAAGGCCGTGGGACACAGGGTCCTGCACGGCGGCGAGACGTTCCGGGAATCGGTGCTGATCGATGATCAGGTGCTCGATCACATCCGTGAGTTCATTCCGCTCGGTCCGCTGCATGTGCCGGCCAACCTCAAGGGCATTGAGACCACGATGGAGCTGATGCCCGGAGTTCCGAACGTTGCGGTATTTGACACGGCGTTCCACCAGACGATGCCGGATTACGCCTACCTGTACGCGCTGCCGATGGACGTCTACAAAGAGCATGGTGTGCGGCGCTACGGCTTCCACGGGACCTCGCACCGCTACCTGTCGATTGAGGTGCCGAAGATGCTTGGGCTCGATCCGAAGCATCTCAAGCTGATTACCTGCCACCTCGGCAACGGCTCGAGCATCGCAGCGATCAAGGACGGACGCTGCCTCGACACGTCCATGGGCCTGACGCCTCTTGAAGGTCTGGCGATGGGGACGCGCTCGGGCGACATCGACCCGGCCGCCATCACTTTCCTGATGGACAAGCTTGACATGACCGCCGAGGAAACCATCGATTATCTGAACAAGCAGTCCGGCATGCTGGGGCTTTCCGGCGTCTCGAGCGACTTTCGCGATCTGTGGGAAGCGGCCGATGCCGGCAATGAGCAGGCGCGTCTGGCGCTGCACCTGTTCAGTTACCGGGTGAAGAAGTATATCGGTGCCTATGCTGCAGTCCTCGACGGACTCGATGTGCTCTGCTTCGCCGGCGGCGTCGGTGAAAATGATGAGTTGGTGCGCAAGGAAATCTGCGAGCACATGAACTACCTCGGCATCGAGCTCGACGAGGAAGCAAACAGGAAACGCGGCGGTGAGCGCATTATCTCCAAACCGGACTCCAAGGTGACTGTCGTTGTTGTGCCGACCGACGAGGAAATGATGATTGCACGCGACACGGTCGAGGTGGCCGGTCTGTAGGTATTGACGTCAAAACAGGCAGGCAGTATACTGTTTCGGTACGCGTTCTCGTGGAGGGCGATATGATTGATATTGACGTGACAGAGGCGCTCAGGCGTCCGGGAACCCAGGTGCGGTTTTCGTGGCAGGGCGATCCCGGATATCCGGAGCTGACGCTGGCTGCACCGCTCACGGTAGACTGTGTCTGCGAACTGGCAGACGAGGGAGTCCGGGTGCGGGGCGACCTCGAGGCGCAGCTGGTGCTGCCGTGCACCCGCTGCCTGGAACCGGTTGTCCGCGATGTCAGCGGGTCGTTCGACGAACTGTTCATGTCGGCTCCCGGGGACGAGGATGTTTACGCATATAATAGGGAAACGAAGCGCATTTCACTTGACCAGATGATCTACGATATCCTATCGGTGGACATACCGCTTCAAGTGCTGTGCAGTGATACCTGCCGAGGTTTGTGCCCGCAGTGCGGCCACAATCTGAATGCGGGGCCATGTGAGTGCCGTCCGCCGGAAGATGATCACGCGGTCAGCCAGAACAATCCCTTTGCCAAACTGAAAGATTTGTTTTGAGACTGGAGGTGTAATCATATGGCAGTTCCGAAGAGAAGAACTTCCAAACAGCGCACGCGGACACGGCGCGCTCACTGGAAAGCGACGTCGCCGACGCTGTCGGAGTGCCCGCAGTGTCACCAGCCGAGACTGGCGCACCGGGCGTGCCGCAACTGCGGATACTACAACGGTCGCTTGGTTATCCCGGAAGCGCAGGCCGCGAAAAAGTAACGATCAGGGACCTGTTCCGCTGGGCAGGTCCTTTTTTAATTGTCTGTCATGCGGCAGAAGGGAGGAAGCGGCGGGGCGCCTGCGGCGCGCCGCGGAACGGCGATGAAAATAGTACTCGACGCCATGGGTGGCGACCACGCTCCCCAGGCGGTGGTAGAGGGAGCGGTGCGGGCTCTGCAGCGGTTCAGCGACATTGAGATTGTGCTGGCCGGGGACGCGCCGGTTGTTGAGGAGCTGCTCAGTGCTTCGGGCGCTCCCGGCGGGCGGGTGGAGGTTCTGCCGGCTGCGCAGGTCATCACCATGAACGATGATCCGGCCCGCTCGCCGCTGCAGAAGAAAGACTCCTCCATGGTGCGCGCTCTTACCTATGTGGCGGACAATCCCGAGGCGATGATGATCTCCGCCGGAAACACCGGTGCGCTCGTCACCGGAGCTGTGCTCTATGTCAGGCGTATCCCGGGCATCAAGCGGCCGGCACTTGCTCCGGTCATGCCTACCCGCACCGGCAATGTCGTCCTGATTGACGGCGGCGCCAACGTGAACTGCAAACCGGCCTACCTTGCCCAGTTCGGCCTGATGGGCAGTATCTACATGCAGCGGACGATGGGAATCAGGGAGCCGCGCGTTGCCCTGATCAACAATGGCTCGGAGCCGGGCAAGGGCAGCTCGCTGACCAAGGAGGCGTACAAGCTGCTGAAGAGAATGCCTATCCGGTTTGTCGGAAACGTGGAGGGCCGCGAGCTTCTCTCAGGCACCTACGATGTGCTCGTGACGGACGGGTTTACGGGCAACGTGGTGCTGAAATTTGTGGAGGGATGCTCGCGTACGATTCTGGGGATGCTGAAAGAGTACATCTCCGAGTCGTTTTCCGCGCGGCTCGGTTCTGTCTTTATGAAGGATGCCTTTGACCGGCTCAAACGGAAAATGAACTACAAGGAATACGGAGGCGCACTGCTGCTCGGGCTGAACAGCGGGGTCATGAAGGCACACGGCAGCAGCGACGCCCAGGCCATCTGCGCTGCAATCGGCACAGCCCGCACCTTTATTGAACAGGGCGTGGTGGCCGAGATCCGGCACGAAATCAGCGAGCTGGAGCGCCAGGCAGCTGAAAAGGCTGCCCGCAAGGCCGCGGAGGCAGAAGCGGGAGGCAGCAGGCAGAGCCGCAGGAACCAGCCGCACCATGAAGAGGGAACAGATGTCGCACAGAGCAGCACTTGAAGAGGCGCTTGACTACAGCTTCGCGGATCCGGGCCTGCTTGAGGAGGCCCTGACGCACCCCTCCTGCGGAGCCGGCTATGACTACGAGCGGCTTGAGTTCCTCGGGGATGCTGTCATCGAGCTGTTCGTCAGCAGTTTTCTGTTCACGAACTATCCGGACGTTCCGGAAGGCACGCTCACGCGCAAGCGGGCAATCATTGTCTGCACGGAGGGACTGGCGCTGATTGCCGGGCGCCTCGAGCTCAGCCGCTATCTGATTCTCGGACACGGCGAAGAGGTCAACTCGGGCCGCACAAAGGCCTCCATCCTGGAAAATACGATGGAGGCAATCGCGGGCGCGGTGTACGTGGACGGGGGCTACCAGGCTGCCTGGCAGGTCCTGGACCGTCTGTTTGCCGGGCGCTGTGCTGAGGTCATGCGCAGCCCGCTGCCGGCAGCAGACAGCAAGTCGCGGCTGCAGGAGAAGATCCAGGGCGGCATCAAACAGGAAATCAGCTACGAGGTCACCGCCTCAGAAGGCCCGCCCCACAGTCCGACTTTTTACGTCGAGCTTGTGGTCGGCGGCAGGAGCATATGTGCCGGCCGCGGTTCGTCCAAGAAAGCAGCGGAACAGATGGCGGCTGCGGAGGCACTGGAGCACTTTGACGAGTACTTTCCGGAGGAGAATACACAAGCATGATAAGGTTTGAAGCACTGAATGAGCACGACCCTGCCGTCGGCGAACTGATCGCGGCGGAACTGAACCGCCAGCGCGATGAGATTGTGCTGATCGCCTCCGAGAATTTCGTCAGTGAAGCCGTGATGGAAGCTATGGGTTCGTATCTGACCAACAAATACGCGGAAGGCTACCCGGGACACCGCTACTACGGCGGCTGCCAGTTTGTGGACGAAGTGGAAGAGCTCGCCCGGCAGAGGGCAGTCAGCCTGTTCGGTGCCGAGCACGCCAACGTGCAGCCGCATTCCGGCGCCCAGGCAAACACGGCCGTCTATCTGGCTCTGCTCAGCCCTGGTGACACGGTACTCGGGATGGACCTTGCGCACGGCGGCCATCTGACGCACGGCAGCCCGGTCAACCTGTCCGGCAAGCTCTATCATTTCGAGAGCTACGGCGTCAGCCGGGATGAGGAGACGATCGACTACGATGCGCTGCGCCGCAAGGCGCTTGACTGCCGTCCCAAGCTGATCATTGCCGGCACATCATCCTACGCCAGGCAGCTTGACTACGCGCGCTTCCGTGCCATCGCCGACGAATGCGGCGCTGTCCTGATGGCGGACATGGCGCATATTGCCGGTCTGGTCGCAGCAGGGCTCCACCCGAGTCCGGTTCCGTACTGCGACATCGTCACGACCACGACCCACAAGACGCTGCGCGGGCCGCGCGGCGGCATCATTCTGTGCCGGGAACAGTACGCCAAGAAAATAGACAGTGCTGTCTTTCCGGGCGCCCAGGGCGGCCCGCTCATGCATGTCATCGCGGCGAAGGCGGTCGCGCTGCGTGAGGCAGCGCAGCCGGAGTTCAGGACCTACCAGGAGCATGTTATTGAGAACGCGGCTGTGCTGGCCGGGCGCCTCGCTGAACTGGGTCTGCGCATTGTCTCCGGCGGAACGGACACACACCTCGTCCTGGTGGACGTTTCTGCAAGCGGCCGCACGGGCAAAGACGTGGAAAATGAGCTGGGCGAGGCGCATGTTGCCGTCAACAAGAATGCCATCCCCTTCGACACGCAGAAACCTTTCATCGCGAGCGGCATCCGCCTCGGAACGCCTGCAGCCACCACGCGCGGTCTAGGCCGGGCAGAGATGGAGCTTCTTGCCCAGGTCATTGCGGACGTTGTCAGGGGCGTCCCGGATGCCGTCACCAACGGGCGCGCTGTGGTGGAGAGCATCACGGCACGTTTTCCGCTGTATGCCGCCTGAGCCGCTGCGCATCGAAAGCATTGCGGCGCGCAGTCCGGCCGCTCGAACCGGTCTCCGGCCCGGAGACCGCATTGTCGCGATGCAGGGTGAGCCGGCAGAGGACGTGATTGACTACATGTTCTTTGCAGGGGATCCAGATCCGGAGATCGAAGTCGAGCGGGACGGCATCCGCCTCCGGTTCACTGTCCCGAGCGGGGGCGGACAGGATCTGGGAATCCGTCTTGAGCCGGGGCAGCTCAGGCCGGCCGTCTGCCGCAACCGCTGCCTTTTCTGCTTCGTCGACCAGATGCCGCGCGGTTTCCGCCCTGCCCTGTATGTCAAGGACGATGACTGGCGTTTTTCTTTCCTGTACGGCAGCTACGTGACGCTCACCAACATGCGTGAGCACGACTATGAGCGCATCCGGCGCCGCTGCATCTCGCCCCTGTACATCTCTGTACATGCAACGGACGACGATGTGCGCAGCCGGCTGCTTGGAACGTCCCGCGGACGGGGCGTGATGCCCTCGCTCAGAAGGCTCGCGGCAGGCGGCACAGCTTTTCATGCCCAGTGCGTCATCGTGGGCGGTATCAACGATGGTGCTGTGCTCGAAAGGACCGTCCGTGATCTTGCCTCACTGCATCCGCATGCCCTGAGCGTGGCGCTCGTTCCGGTCGGCCTCACGTCATGCCGCAGCGGCCTGCCTGAAGTGCGACCGCTGCGGCCGGAGGAAGCGGAAGCTGTCGTCCGCCTGTGCGGGCAGCTGCAGGCAGAGTTTCTGGAAAAGCTGGGCACCCGCTTCGTTTTTGCTGCGGATGAACTGTACCTGCAGGCGGGCCTGGCGCTGCCGCCGCCGGAAAGCTACGAGGATTTCTGTCAGCTGGAAAACGGCGTGGGACTGGCAGCAGATTTCCGTGAGGCAGCCGAAGCGGCGATGGCGGCGGGCGGCCGCCCGCGGGCGGAATCCTTTCTGCTGGTGACGGGCCTCGGGATCGCGCCGCAGGCAAGGGACCTCGCGGCGGAACTGCGCCGCAGGCTGGGCGTGGACATTGAGACAGCCGCTGTCGCGAACAGTACGTTCGGGCCACTGGTCAATGTCACGGGACTGCTGACCGGCGCGGATGTCGCCGCGGCCCTGGCTGGACACGGCGGTAGCCGGACTGTTCTGCTTCCGGATGTCATGTTTAGGGACGGCAGCGGTGTGACACTTGATAATATGACGCCCGAGGAAATCGGCCGCCGCATCGGCGCACCCTGCGCCGCCGTGCCGGCCGAGGGCGGTGCCTTTGTGCGCGCACTCCTGGAACCGGAAGAGAAGAGGTAAACATATGTCCAAACCGCTTGTGGCCATCGTCGGCCGGCCAAATGTGGGCAAATCCACTTTTTTTAACCGCATCACCGGAACAAAAACAGCCATTACCCAAGACACTCCGGGTGTCACCCGAGACCGCCTCTACGGCGACGGGGAATGGCTCGGACGCGAGTTCACCCTGATTGACACCGGCGGTATCGATACCGTGACAGACGATGCAATTCTGCGGCAGATGCGTCTGCAGGCGGAGCTGGCCATCGAGTCCGCGGCTCTAATCCTGTTCTTTGTGGACGGCAAGACGGGACTCACCAGCGAGGACCATGAGGTCGCGAAGATGCTGCGGCGCTCCTACAAACCGGTCATCGTGGTTGTGAACAAGACGGACAATCAGAAAGACGAGCAGAATATCTACGATTTCTATGAGCTCGGGCTCGGGGAGGTCTATGGCATCTCCGCCAGCGCCGGACTCGGCATTGGTGACCTGCTTGATGAAGTCATCAAATACGTGGAGGTCAGCGACCCTGCTGAAGAAGAGGACCCGGAGGACCGTCCACTCAGGATCGCCCTGGTCGGCAAGCCCAATGTCGGCAAGTCTTCTCTGGCCAACCGCATCATCGGCGAGGACCGCACGATCGTCTCCAACGTTCCTGGTACGACCCGGGATGCGGTGGACACGGACTTTGAACGGGACGGCCGCCGCTACACAATCATTGACACGGCCGGCATGCGCAGGAAGGGAAAGATTGAAAGCGGCTCGGTTGAGCGCTACTCTGTCATCCGCTCCCTGGCGGCCGTGAAGCGGGCCGACGTGGTGGTGGTCATGATCGACGCCACCGAAGGCATCACGGAGCAGGACGTGAAGGTGGCCGGCTTCGTCCATGATGAGGGCAAGCCGGTCGTCATAGCTGTCAACAAGTGGGATGCTGTCGAGAAAGACAGCTACACGAC
>JAAUYQ010000044.1 GCA_014805015.1 Clostridia bacterium
ATTGCCCCCAGTGACGACAGACCTGCTTTCTGACATTCTCACCCTCGACGGCATATGTCGCTGCATAAGTATATTTGCCAACCTTGTGTGCCACCATGCGATACGCTGTCTCGGGGTCAGCAGGGCGTCCTCGGCGCAATTTTATCCCTTCATTTCTACATATAATTTTCTGTAAAATACATGAGATAAGGGACAATGTCAACCCGCGATTTCGCTTTACAACCGCAATTCTCGAATTCTACAGAAAAAACTGTGAAAAAGTCAGGATAATAGAAACAAAACTTTCACAAAAGGAGCAATCAAATCAATGATCATCGATCTCGAACATTCTACCACACAGAAGGGCCTGGCGGCATTCTTTTCCATGCTTAAGCTGCTGCTCAATGAAAAGCAGTATCGTCTGCTTCTTGGCGGGTTCGTAGTGTACGTTCTGGCATGCGCGCATGGCAGTCTGAGTAGGCTCAGCCGACTGACCGGAGCAAGCCGCGACATGATCCGAAGAGGCAGAGAAGAGATCCTGAGCGATGATCCGCATATTCATGATCACCGGATACGGCGGAATGGCGGCGGGCGCAAATCGATCGAGGAGCTGCAGCCGGAACTGGAAGAAGCCACACGACAGATTGTTGAACAGGAGAGCTATGGCAATCCGCAAGATAAAAAGGGTCGGCTTTACTGCGTTTTCCAGCCGTCGGAGCGACAGATACGTCTCCGTCAGGAAGTTGCCGCTGCCGCAGGCCGGATCGAGGAAAGTGAGGCTTCCCAGTTTCTTCTGAAATGCTTTCAGCTTCTGATCCCACGTCTTCCTGTACTTCACTTCCAGGATGTCCGCGAACTCATCGTTGAGCGCATCCAAGAACAGCGGATCTATGACCTTATGGATGTTCTCAATGGATGTGTAATGCATACCGCCAGCACGGCGCTTGTCCGGGTCGAGCGTTGTCTCGAAGATGGCGCCGAAGATAGTCGGCGAAATCTCGGACCAGTCAAAGCCGTCACTGGCACTGTCAATAATGAGGCTGCGAATGAAGTTCGTAAACAGCGGGATCTCAATGTCGCGGCGCGCAAAGAGACCGCCATTCACGTAGGGAAAAGCGGCCAGCTCCGGTGTCAGGTACGGATCACGGTCTTCTTCTTTCTGATCCAGTACCTCAAAGAGATCCATAAGTGCCTTGCGGATGTCTTTGGTCTGGGTCTGCCTCAGGTAATCGCCGAACTGGTTCTTCTCGAAGATGCCGGCATCTTCGGCGTACAGGCAGAAGACAAGCCGCACGCACAGGACGTTGAGCGACTCAAGGGATTGGGGATCATCGGGGTTCTTGTACTGTTTGCGTAGCTCACGGTGAATGCCAGCCACAATCTCGCCGGCCTCTACGGAGATCTTCGTCTCCTTGCGGATGTGCTCGTCCCGCTCTGCTGTGAGGAAACGGAGACGGTAGAGCTCCTGCGGCAGCTGAGCAAGCTGAATCACTTCCGGCTCATCGTTGGGCCGGTTCATGTCGTGAATGCGGATCTCCTGGAAGTTGGAGACCACAATCCAGCGCGGCCGCCGGTTGTAGGGAAGATAGCCGCCGTAGCGGCGCGCCTGCTGGTACGGCGTCAGCTCACTGCCATCGCTTTGCCGGTGGGCGTGCCTGAGGTTTACCTTCGCGCTCTTCTGCTCTATGAGAACACTGGTCTCTGGAATGTAGGCGTCCACGAACTTCGTGCAGCCGTCTATCTGCACCGGCAGTTCGAAGTCCATATACTGCGTTGGCTGCTCCACGCCCAGCACCTTCCCCAGGAGCTCTGTCCAGTAGGACTGCGTCTCGCCCTTCTCGTAGCCGCGGTCCTGCCAGCGGGCAGCAAAGTCCTTGGCTGCCTGCTTCTGTTCCGCGGTCGGTTTCTTCAGATCTGCTGCGCTCATCGCTTCCCCGTTCTGCTGTCGGTTAGCGTCCCCACAGCTTTTTTTGTGGGGACCGTCCTGATTCCGCTCGTGTCGTCTGGGCTTGTGCTGCCAGACGCGTTTTTCCTGCCCTACTGGTGCAGGTGTCTGCTTCCCGGCTCCACCGCTTCTGATCCCGCCTGGCACATCGGGCAGTCGGCCGGATCATGGTTGCGCACGTCAAGCTTCACTTCGGACACAAACGGCACGCCGAAGTCTACGCTCCCGCCAGTGCGGTCAAAGATGCAGGCCACGGCAGCAACAGTCGCTCCCGTATTCTCTATCAGAGGCAGCATCTCTCGGACTGTCTTGGCTGTGGTCACCACATCCTCCACAAGGAGAACGCGTGCGCCTTCGGGAATGGAAAAGCCGCGACGCAGTTTGAGCTCGCCGTGTTCGCGCTCGGCGAAGATGTTCGGGATACCGAGCTCCCGCGCCATCTCATAGGCCATCGTGATGCCGCCAACGGCCGCGCCCATAACGAGGTCCGCTTCAACCCCTCCGAGCTTCTCCACCAGGTCTGCACAGACCAGCTGCGCTATCTCCGGGTACTCGAAGATGCGGGCGCACTGGGCATAGCGGTCGGAGTGCAGCCCGGACGTCAGAATGAAGTGACCGCTCTGCAGCACGTTGTTTTCTTCAAAAATCTCCAGTACCTGTTCTTCAGTATGCATCCTGCGCCTCCGCTTTGAGAGAGCCTGTGAGTTCACTGACGCTCGAAAGCCCCTGCTCGTTCGCAAACTCCTCGAGCTCGCGGGCAATCCGCTCTACGGCACTGGGATCGCGGAGCGTTGCCGTTCCGGCCATCACGGCGTCAGCACCGCAGATCATGAATTCGGCGGCGTCGCGGCCCGTCAGAATTCCGCCCATTCCAATGATCGGCAGCCCTATACCGGCTTTATACACTTCATGCACCATGCGGAGCGCTACCGGCTTTACGGCCGGTCCGGAAAGGCCGCCTGTAATATTGGCAAGCATGGGCCGGTGCGTATCAGCGTCTACTGCCATACCAAGCAGCGTGTTTATCAGAGACAGCGCCTTTGCGCCGCCTTCCTTGGCAGCCTGGGCCTGCGCGGTAATGTCATCAGTATTGGGCGTCAGCTTCACCATCAGCGGTCGTTCCGTTATCGTCGCGGCGTTGGCTGTTAGGGCGCGGACAGCCTCCGGGTCGCGGCCGAAGGACATGCCGCCGCTGCGCACGTTCGGACACGACACATTCAGCTCGTACATGTCTATCGGTATGTCCTCGAGCAGTTCAATAACCCGCAGATAGTCGTCCTGGTTGCTGCCGGCCACGTTCGCAATGACCCGGCAGCCAAGTTCCGCGAGCCGTGGACCTCTTTCCATACAGAAAGACTCGGCACCGGGATTCTGCAGTCCAATGCTGTTGAGGACACCGGCCGGCGTCTCACAGATGCGCGGCACGGGGTTGCCTTCCCGCGGCAGCGGTGTCAGGGCTTTCAGGGCTACCCCGCCAATGCGGTGCATGTCCACATACGGCAGGTACTCAAACCCGAAGCCAAAGGTGCCGGAAGCAGCAATGACAGGACTGTCAAAGGGGACTCCGGCAATCGTGACCTGCATATCAGTCGGCAATTCCGTCCACCTCCTCCATTGGAAAGACCGGGCCGTCGGAGCACGTCCGTACCATGCGGCCGCCAACGCGGGCCTCGCAGGCCTGACAGCCGCCGGTGCCGCAGCCCATCCGCTCTTCCAGGGAAATTTCCGTCGGGATGCCGCGCGCCACCTTCGCGAGGGCACGATACATGGGCATGGGCCCGCACGCGAGGATCCGGTCCGGCCGCCGCCCTTCCTCAAGCGCCTCCTCCACCAGGTCCGTCACCAGCACGCCGGACGAATCACAGGCCAGGACCAGGTCAGCATCGGCTGCTTCGGCAAAACCAAAGATCTGCTCATTGGTCTGGAACCCCAGGAACAGCGTGAAGCCCGCCTGGTAGAAGCTCGGTACAGCCAGTACAGCGGCGGCTCCGGTGCCGCCGCCCACCAGCCAGATCTGCTCTTCCGGNCGGGGCGCTGTGTAGCCGCGGCCAAGCGGCATGAGAACGTTGAGCTCCTGTCCAGGTCGCACCTNCGCCAGAATTCTTGTTCCGGGGCCGTCGCAGCGGAAATAGAAGACTGCCCGGTTATTGTCNAGGTCAATGCCGGCNAGNCTNAGCGGCCGCCGCAGNACNTGCCAGCCTGGNTCATCCGGAACGAGAAAGTCCGCGAACTGTCCCGGCACAGCGTGNTCGAGTGCCTGGTGCGGCACCANCACTTCNAGCCGCATTATGTTCTCGGCTGCCGGTGTNCAGGACAGGACTTCTGCGATCCAGGGACCCGCNTTCTGCTCAGTGCTCATAAGAAATCCCCCGTGCGGNAAACGCATCCTGAATCTCGCTGCGCAGCTCCTCNACGGCACGCCGGGCAGCTGGTCCTGGTTCAAGGTCCGGATACGTCTTCCAGGCCTGGAGGACCGAACGCGAAACGTTAATAATGGCGCCNNGTCCCTGCTTATCAAAGCATGGCGCCAAGTCGGCAGCACTTGCACCCTGAGCGCCAACGCCCGGGAGCAGCAGGAAGACAGACGGGTACGCTTCCCGGAGCGCTGCCGCCTGCTCCGGATGGGTCGCGCCCACCACAGCTCCCACATCAGAGAAGCCGCTTTCTCCAATCAGATCCTTACCGAACTCAGAGACATACTGCATCATCTGCTCGTAGACCAGGCGACCATTCTCGAGCTTCAGGTCCTGCAGTTCACAGCTTGAGGGATTGGAGGTTTTCACCAGTACGAAGATGCCCCGGTCATATCGTTTGCAGTCCTCGAGGAAAGGCTTTATGCCGTCGCTCCCGAGATACGGGTTGACTGTCACAAAGTCAGCGCCAAAGGCCGGCCGGCTGCCGCGCTCGAGCGGTGTCTGTCCAATAAAGGCATTTGCATAGCAGGCGGCTGTAGAACCAATATCACTGCGCTTGGCGTCCGCAATNACAANCAGGCCGCGGCTGCGNGCCAGGCGGACGGTTTCAGCAAANGCNGCCACGCCGTCCGGTCCGTACATNTCNTAGCAGGCNCTCTGAATCTTTACNCACGGCACGAGATCCTGGACNTGNTCGAGNATCAGGATGTTATAGTCGAGGAGCAGCCCGGCAGCCTCAGCAAATGTGGNATCCCTGCCGGTCCGCATCGCATGCGGGATTCTCTCGAGTGTGGTATCGAGCCCTACACAGATGGGAGCACCTGTCTTCTGGATCTCTGAGATGAGCCGGTCTATCATCGGTAAACGGCAAGGAGACTCCCGCCAGCNCAGGCGGTGGAGGTTTGCCGTCTGCTCCTTTCTTCGGTATCAGTCTCCATTCCTCCGGCAAATATGCGAAAAGGCACGACATCCTGCCCAAGGCACAGATATCCTGCCTGCATCTTGTTCGTTCTNCTTACATGATGCGCTGGCCGCTCCGTCACGGCCTCCGCTACAGCGCCTTCGTCCGGTTCTCTGTGTCCTGTATATAATCCTGTATATAATAAGGAAAGAACGGGAGTGCAGCGTTCGCTGGGTTTGNTCGCCGCATGCAGCGCAGGTATCAGCAAGCTTATTGTACCGCACCAGCCCCATCCCGAAAAGAATTGAACTGTCTGTAGGCCATAAGCAGCCCCGCTGCTTTCCGGCTGCGNCTGTNGTCTGTGTCNGTCCTGCANNAGCAACTCANNTCAGAGAANAGCCTGGACTGGGCACTCCGCCTTNAGGCCTGNGGCCACACCGTACGTCCGCCGCGCAGAGTNCGGATAGTNCGTCCCCGCAGCGTNGAGCCGAAGAACGGACTGTTGCGNGATTTGGAGACGACCATCTCCGGCTTATATACATAGCTCGCATCAACGTCACAGAGCACAATGTCCGCCGGCTGTCCCTCTGCAATTCTGCCTCCGGGAAGACCCGCAATTTCGCGCGGAGCCGAGCTCATCAGCCGCACGATCTGCTCCAGGGTGAGATGCCCCGGCGTGGACAGATTCGTAATGGCCAGCGGCAGCGCTGTCTCAAAGCCAATGATCCCGAATGGAGCCTTAGCAAACGAAGNGTCTTTCTCCTGCGGGCTGTGCGGCGCATGATCGGTCGCAATCGCATCGATCGTACCGTCCTGCAGAGCCTCAATGACGGCCTGTCGGTCCCGCTCGGAGCGGAGCGGCGGGTTCATCTTCGCGTTGGGATCCCCGGTCAGGATAAAGTCGTCTGTCGCTGAGAAGTAGTGCGGGGCTGTCTCGCAGGTAATACTTGCATGCGGATGCGCAGCCTTGAAGCGNCGGATAAGCTCAAGGCTTCCGGCCGTGGANATATGACAGAAGTGAAGCCGGCCNCCGTATTTGCCGGCCAGAAACANGTCCCGCGCCACCATCTCCTCTTCACTGGATGACGGAATACCTTCAAGACCTGCCTGCTCGGCGTGCTCACCGGCGTTCGCGACCCCGTGCCCGGCGAGNTCACGGTTCTCTTCGTGAACCATGAGCAGCATGCCTGTTCGTTCGGAAGCCTGCAGAGCCTCCCGCATAAGGTCTATATCTTCCACCGGCAGTCCGTCGTCAGAAAAGGCTATGGCACCGGCATGTCGGAGGGCCGCAAAGTCCGAGAGCCGTTTTCCTTTCATCCCCTGGGTAATGGAGGCTACCGGATGGACTCCTGCCGGGAGGTCAGCTGCGCGTTCGAGAATATCTTCAATGACTTCCACCGAGTCGATGGGCGGTTTGGTGTTCGGCATGCAGCAGACATCGGTGAANCCGCCGGCGGCTGCGCTGCACGTGCCGCTGCGCAGATCTTCCTTGTGCGTGAAACCGGGATCGCGCAGATGGCTGTGCAGATCGCAGAGTCCCGGGAAGGCGTAAAGNCCCGTACCGTCTATGACCTCCGCNCCCTGCGCGCTTCCAATCTTCCCCACAGCCGCAATCNGGCCGTCCNTTATGCCAATATCTGCTGCACTGCCATCGCCGCCGGCTATCTGCACGTTCCGTATGATCAGGTCCATTTTGTGTCCTCCGGATCCTTTCGCCTGGTCTGCCTCATGTACGCTTGTCAAACTTCTCGCCGCAGCGCGGACACGTCACCTTGATATGCCCTTTATGCCGCGGCACCCGCACCCGCTGCGAGCAGTTCGGGCAGCGGAAATACCGGTACTCTTTCTGGGCCCGGATCCTCGCCGGCAGATCCCGAAACCAGTTCCGGATGCGGTACATGAAAGCGCAGAACTTGTAGTTTTCGTTGCGCCGCGCCGTGACGTTCCGGGACATCATCCGGAAAATGGACCAGATCATGAGGGCCCAGAATGCCGCGGACAGAAACGGGGACGGCAGCCAGATCTCCACGAACCACAGGGCTACCGCACACAGGACCAGAAAAGCATTGAGCTGGTCGCTGCCGTTGCGTCCCTGCATGAATTTTCGCAGCCAGTTCATCGGGGGTCTCCCTTCGATTGACAGCCTGACCGGCTTTTCCTAAGATACAAANCCGGAGGACATAGATGAAAACAAACAGAAAGGGCCTCATCGGCAGTCTCATTCTGCTGGCAACTGCCATCATCTGGGGCAGTTCCTTTTTTATTGTCAAAAACACGGTGGCAGACTTCCCGCCAAACTGGCTCATTGCCATCCGCTTTACGTTCGCGGCTGCCGCTTTAGGCCTCATCTTCCGCCGCAGCCTCACAAATCTGCCGCGCCATGTCNTGCTTGGCGGCATCCTGATCGGCATCACGCTCTACATCGCCTACGCGGCGCAGACTTACGGCATTANNGATACAACGCCCGGCAAGAACGCNTTCCTTACNGCNATCTACTGCGTGCTCGTCCCNTTNGTCTGGTGGATCCTNACCGGAAGNCGGCCGGACGCCTGCAGCCTCGCGGCCGCCGGNATCTGCCTTGCCGGNATCGGCTTCATTTCCCTGGACGGTACCTTTGCCGTTTCGCTCGGNGANGGTCTCAGCCTGCTGAGCGGCGTCTTCTTTGCCTGGCAGATTGCCCTTATTTCCCTCTACACGGAGCAGGGAGCCGACCCTATGGCTCTCACCGTACTGCAGTTTGCGGCCGCGGCTGTCTGCGCCTGGCCTTTTGCCCTGCTGACAGAATCAGCGCCGCAGATGGACTGGAGCGGAGATTCCATCGGCTCGCTTCTCTATCTTACCTTCATTGTCTCCGCACTCGGCATGCTCATGCAGAACCTTGGTCAGTCCATGACCCCTTCATCCACAGCAGCCATCCTTATGAGCCTGGAATCTGTCTTNGGCGTCCTCTTCTCGGTCCTTTTCTGGGGCGAGCAGCTCACCTGGCGCCTGTATCTCGGCTTTGCCCTGGTGTTCTTTGCCGTCGTCCTCTCAGAGACCAAGCTATCCTTCCTGCGCCGAAAAAAGCCGGCATAAGCTGCCGGCCATCTCATCAGCTCCTTTTGGGAGCGCGGTCAAAGTAGAGCGACTTGCCGCTGCAGCTGAGCGGAATACCCATGNCGAGCCGGATGTTTTCGTCAAAGATGTGCGCGGAAAGNGCTGCCTTGCCGGCACTGAACAGTATGCGGTTGTCTATGCGCAGATCTGCCGCCAGGCTGACCGCCGAACCAAGGGCAATGCCAAGGTCCATGGGATCGAAGACGCAGACTGCGTCCTTGGCCGCCGTTTCGTCGCAGTCCGCATTGTTGCAAAGCTGGCAGATACTGCCAAGGCCACGCTGCGAATAGTCCACTCCAATCAGCACAATCAGGTAGCTGTCCCGGACGCACTGGGCNTCNCGGTGAAAGAATCCCGCATCCAGCTCAGTGCCAAGCTTATCCATTTCCGCCGCCAGCGCANCTTTCTCATCTGAAGTGAGAATGCAGGTCGCTATATGGTCCACTCCGCGGGCCTTTGGGGCCGTGCGCGCAGCGGCGCACATGGCCTGCGCTGCCCGCATAAGAGCTCCTTCTTCCGCTCCTCTCGAATCTATCCGCATACGTCTTACTCCACCGTGACACTCTTGGCGAGGTTGCGCGGCTTATCCACGTCGCAGCCTTTCTGCACTGCCATAAAGTAGGCGAAGATCTGCATGGGGACAATGGCCGCCACCGGACTCATCAGGTCAAGCATGTCCGGGATGGTGAACACTTCGTCCGCATATTCCGCTGCTTTCTCCCGGAATTTCTCCTGGGTAATGGCAAGCACGACGCCGCCTCTTGCAGTGACTTCCTTGATATTGCTTACCGTCTTGTCAAAGAGCGCTTCCTGCGTCAGCACGGCCACAACCAGCGTGCCCGGCTCAATGAGGGCAATTGTGCCGTGTTTCAGTTCCCCGGCAGCATAGGCTTCCGAGTGGATGTAGCTTATCTCTTTGAGTTTGAGACTGCCTTCCATGGCGAGCGCATAGTCGAGGCCGCGGCCAATATAAAANACGCTGTGCTCCATGAAGTGCTGGGCCGCAAAGCGCTGCAGCAGCTCCTTGTTTTCCAGAATCGAGCTCACCACTTCCGGCAGCTGCGAGAGCTGTTTGAGGTAGCTTTCATAGGTCTCCTCATCAATGAGGCCCTTCGCCCTGGCCAGCTTGACCGCAAACATATACAGGCTGATGAGCTGTGTCGTNTANGCCTTNGTNGANGCNACCGCAATCTCAAGACCCGCCCGGGTGTAGAAGACGCCGTCTGCTTCCCTGGCNATGGTCGAGCCGACAACATTGCAGATGGCGAGCACGTAGGCGCCGTTCGCCTTTGCTTCCCGCAGTGCGGCGATCGTGTCTGCCGTCTCGCCCGACTGGCTGATGACAATCACGAAATCGCCTTTGGAGATAATGGGATGCTTGTAGCGGAATTCACTTGCAATATCCACCTGCACCGGCACCCGGCTCAGCNGCTCCGTCACATACTTGCCGACGCAGCCGGCATGATACGCCGTGCCGCAGGCCACGATGGAAATCCGCTCAATGTTTTTCAGAATCTCATCATCGATGCCGACCTCGTCAAACGAAATGTCGCCGTCCCGGAAGCGCGGGCGGAAGGTGTCAGAAAGCGCCTGGGGCTGATCTTCAATCTCCTTGATCATGAAGTGCTCGTAGCCGGCTTTCTCTGCCTGCTTGATGTCCCAGTCCACCTCAAAGGTCTTCGGCTCCACCCGTCCGAGCAGGCGGTCAAAGATCTGCACATCGTCCTGCGTCAGGACGGCGATTTCGCCGTCTTCGAGGAAGCACATCGTCTTGGTGTAGTCCATGATGGCTGGAATATCCGACGCCAGCAGGTTCTCCTCTTCGCCAAAGCCAATAACGAGCGGGCTGTCCTTGCGGAACGCCACGATCTGTCCCGGCGTCTCCTCGCTCACCACCGCTACCGCGTAGCTGCCTTCCAGTCGCTGCATGGCCTGGGCCACGGCTTCTTTCAGGTCCCCGGTATAGTAGTAGTTGATCAGGTGAACGATGACCTCGGTGTCTGTCTCGGAGACAAACGGGATGCCCTTGCGCTCGAGCCAGCGCTTGATCTCTGCATAGTTTTCGATGATGCCGTTATGGACAACAGCAAGGTCCCCCATCGGGGAAATCTGCGGATGGGCATTGACGTAGCTTGGCTCGCCGTGCGTTGCCCACCTTGTATGGGCAATTCCCACCGTATGATCTGCTTCCTGCCCCTCAATCAGACTCGCCAGGTTCGCGAGCCGGCCTGGTTCCTTGTCCACTTCCAGCCGGCCTTCGCCGTCAATATAGGCCACGCCCGCACTGTCATAGCCACGGTACTCCAGTTTCTCCAGTCCCTGCATCAGTACGGGCAGCACGTCCCGTGGTCCTGCATAGCCTACAATTCCACACATATATGTGGTCCTTCCTAGTTTACGCCAGGCGTTCCTCGATCAGGTGCGCCATATTGATAGCCTCTGTCGAAATGAGATGCTTGTTTCTGCCTTCAATCATCACCCGTACCATAGGCTCCGTGCCGCTCGGGCGGATCAGCACGCGTCCGGTGCCGCCGAAGCGGCGTTCCAGGTCCGCAATAGCTTCGGCAATAGCGCTGTCGTCCAGGTACCCGAACTTGCGTTCCTCACTGACCCGTGCGTTCACCAGGACCTGCGGATAAATCTCAACCCGCTTGGCCAGCCTGGAGAGAGGCTGCCGCTCCCGCTTCATCACGGAAAGCAGCTGCACGCCAGACATGATGCCGTCCCCGGTGGTGTTGTGATCCAGGAAGATAATGTGCCCGGACTGCTCACCGCCCAGATTATAACCGTTCTCGAGCATATGTTCAAGCACATATCGATCGCCGACGTCCGTACGCACAAAGTTCAGGCCGTTGGCTTTCAGGGTCATTTCCATGCCCATATTGCTCATGACAGTACCGACAACAGTGTCATTGCTGAGTTTGCCGCGTTCCTTCATGTCCATGGCGCAGATGCTCAGGATCTTGTCGCCGTCCACAATGTTGCCGTGCTCATCGACAGCGATGAGACGGTCCGCATCCCCGTCAAAGGCGAGTCCCACGTCCGCACCAATTTCCTGCACGAGACGGGAGAGCTGCTCCGGGTGGGTCGAGCCGCAGCGGTCATTGATGTTGTTGCCGTCCGGCATGTTGTAATACGGCAGCACCTCAGCACCGAGCATCTTGAAGATCCAGGGCGCCACTTCACTGGCAGCCCCATTGGCGCAGTCCAGCACTACTTTCAGCTTGTCGAGCTCGATGTCCGTCGTACCGACAACATATTCAATGTACTCAGGAGCTGCCTTCTTGAGACGCAGCCGCCTACCGATGTTCATGCCGGTTGGCTGCGGTACCGCACGGCATTCGTCCGCAATGACACTTTCAATCTGATCCTCGATCTCGTCGGCCAGCTTATAGCCGTCTGAGTTGAAGAACTTGATGCCGTTGTATTCCATGGTGTTGTGCGAGGCACTGATCATGATGCCGGCATCAAAGCGCATCACGCGCGTCAGATAGGCGACAGCTGAGGTGGGCAGAGTGCACGCCACAACGGCTTCTGCTCCGGCAGAACAGATACCGGCAACCAGTGCACTCTCGAGCATGTCACCCGAGGCCCTGGTGTCCTTGGCGACCAGAATGCGGGCAGTCCGGATTTCCGGCGTGAGACAGTACGCTCCCGCACGGCCCAGGTTGTATGCCAGCATGGAGGTCAGCTGATCGTTGGCAATGCCCCGCACACCGTCCGTGCCAAACATTCGGCTCATGCACGTTTCTCCTTCACTAGGCCTTTAAACAAGGCGACCGGCAGAAAACCCTGCCGGCCGGCGTAAGTATTCAACAATAAAGACGTTCTTACAGCAGATAAAGTTCGCACCCGTAGGAGGCAACCGCACCGTCTGCTGCCGCCGTGACAATCTGCCGCACTTCCTTGGTGCGGATGTCCCCGGCGCAGAAGACGCCCGGCACATTGGTCTTGCAGTCCTCGCCGGCGATGATATAACCTTTGTCATCCAGGTCCACCTTGCCGCGGACCAGCTCCGTTGTGGGCTGCTGCCCAACGGCCACAAAGACCCCGGTCACCTTCAGGTCCTGCTTTTCCTTCGTCTTCAGGTTCTCCACGACCAGCGTGTCGACCGTAAACTTGCCCTGGATGACCGTGCCCGTTGAGTCAAGTACGAACTCAATCTTATCGTTTTCTTCCGCCAGCTTCACGAGCGCATGCTGGGCGCGGAACGTATCCCGCCGGTGCACAAGGTACACTTTCTCGCAGTAACGGGCCAGGAACAGCGCATCTTCAAGCGCCGTATTGCCGCCGCCAATCACAGCCACGTTGGCTCCCTTGAAGAAAGCGCCATCGCAGGTAGCGCAGTATGAGACGCCGGCCCCGATGAAGTCTTCCTCACCGGCAATACCGAGCTTGCGCGGGGTGGCACCCATCGCGAGAACAACCGTACGCGCTTCATATACTTCGTTGCGCGTATGCAGTTTCTTCACGTCCCCGTCAATATCAAACTCTTTGACCAGTTCATTTTTGAACTCAGCACCCAGCCGGGTTGCCTGGACGTGCATATTGTTGGCGAGCAAAGCGCCCGGC
The DNA here is from genome assembly GCA_014805015.1 of Clostridia bacterium. GTDB lineage: Bacteria > Bacillota > Clostridia > Christensenellales > Christensenellaceae > JAAUYQ01. Next base: position 12,908 of record JAAUYQ010000044.1, read on the forward strand.
ACATCATTTTCAAAACCCGGATAGTTCTCGACGGTATGGCTGATGGCCATCTGACCGCCGGCAAAAGACCGTTCCAGTACAAGGACGTTGAGTCCGCCGCGGGCTCCGTAAATGGCAGATGTAAGACCCGCAGGGCCACCGCCTGCGATGATGATATCGTACATTTCTCGTGTTCCTTCCGTTCGATGGGCAGCGTCAACTGACATGCACTCCGAACCGCGGCGCTGCGGCGCCCCGAATTCATATCAAGATATTGTATCACAGGCGCTATGGTCCGACAAAAACACGGCATGCGCGGCACGACAAACGCATGAATAGGGTGGTTCGGATCAGCACCTGAGCGCCCTGCTTCGCTTATATGATGCGAGTCATAAGGCGGGCCTTTCCTTTTTGCCTGAGGCATGCCTGGTATGTCCC
>JAAUYQ010000045.1 GCA_014805015.1 Clostridia bacterium
AGCTTTAATTGTAGGTGTCCAACATAGTGGGACCCACCGTCCAGGCCACTTTTAGTCGTGTCCTTGACAAGGGGAGCCATTCAAGCAGCGCTTGAAGAGGATACTGAACGACCTTGGGCTTGTGGTGGAGCAGTATCATGCCAAGCATGTTCTGACGAATGCCGGACATCACAGCGTCCAGATAGATGTCTGGGCACGGGACGGCAGCGGACGTCAGCTGGCGCTGGAGCTGCAGCAGGTAACAGATGACGAGGAACTCTACCCCCGGGCCGTTTTTGAAGGCGCCACAATGGTGGTTCATTCGCTGCCGGCCGGCCAGCCCTATTCGGAGCTGAACAAAACCGTTGTTATTTTTATCACACAAAGGGATCTGGAGGGAAAGGGTAAACCCGTCTACTGGTACCAGACTGTACAGAGAGATGATCCGGAAAAAATCATGCCGAAGTCCTCTGAATTTTTGTTTGTGAATGGGAAGAACCGAGACCGCTCTACGGCCTTGGGCAGGATCATTGCAGACATTCAGGAGCCGGACCCAGACCTGATCCAGACAGAGGCACTGCGCCGCTGGATGAAGATGCTGAAGAACTCGGCAGAAGGGAGAAAAAAGATGGAAGATCTGTTGGAGATGTATATGAATCAGGGAGAACTGCGGTTGCTGTTTCGACAGGTTAAGGACGACGACATTACTTTGACGAAAGCTGCAAAATACGCTGACATGTCCGAGGATGCATTCCAGGCGGCAATGCAAGCATATGAAGCTTCACAGAAGAGCTGATCTTGGAACTGGCAGCGTTCGCTGCGATAACCAAGGCAAGATTCAAACGTCGCAGCGGGGTATAACTAACCACCCTGCTGCCTGATCTGATGGACTGGTCTGCAATTTGCGGGCCTTTTTTCTTGTCCGTAAATTGCTTGGAGCGGGAGCCGCTGCTCCGACGGTAGTACTCCAGGATGCTTTTCTGCTAAGATGGTGACCGAGGTGAATCAGCATGTTCATAACCAAGGACTTTACCGATTTTGCCGTCCTCGATACCGGAGACGGCATGAAGCTTGAGCAGTGGGGCAAATATATCCTCGCACGACCCGACCCACAGGTTATCTGGCCGAAGCAGCGGCCGGATCTCTGGGAGCGGGCAGCGGCCGTCTACCATCGCAGCAAGGAAGGCGGCGGCCAGTGGGAGTTTCGCGAAAAGCTGCCGGAGCGGTGGATCATCCGCTATCATGGGCTGTCTTTTTATGTGAAGCCTACCGGCTTTAAGCACACTGGTCTCTTCCCCGAACAGGCTGTCAACTGGAACTTCATGATGGAGCGCATCCGCGCCTGTTCCTTCCAGCCCAACATTCTCAATCTGTTCGGGTACACAGGAGGCGCCACAGTCGCCTGCGCTGCTGCCGGAGCCCGCGTCACCCATATAGACGCCGCCAAAAGCATCAACGGCTGGGCCCGCGAGAACCTGGAGCTGTCCGGTCTCGGAGACGCCCCGGTGCGCATTCTGGCAGACGACTGCATGCGGTTTGTGGAACGGGAAAAGCGGCGGGGCGTGCAGTACGACGGCATCGTCATGGATCCACCCTCCTACGGCCGCAGCACGGGCGGCGTTTTCCGCTCCAACGACAACCTGTATGAACTGGTCAGAAGGGCAGCGGCCCTGCTGAGCGACCGGGCGATCTTCTTCCTGGTCAATTCGTACACGACCAATCTGTCTTCAGTCGTCACATCGAACATCTGCCGGATCGTCCTGCCGCCCAAAAACAGCCGCATCGAGCACGGCGATCTGGCTTTGACGATCCGGGGTCAGCAGGTGCTTTTGCCCTGCGGCACGACAACCCGCTGGTACGCACTCCATGTCCAGTAAGTTCCCGGTTCTCTACGAAGACAACCATATCCTGGTCGCGGTGAAGCCCCAGAACGTGCCGTCCCAGAGCGACGAGAGCGGTGACGAAAGCTTCCAGGACATGGTCCGAAGCTATATCCGCGAGAAATACAACAAGCCCGGAAATGTCTATACCGGGCTTGTGCACCGCCTCGACCGGCCTGCGGGCGGCGTTATGGTGTTTGCACGTACGTCCAAGGCGGCGGCCCGCCTGTCGCGGGAACTGGCAGAGCACCGTCTGAAAAAGGTCTATTATGCCGTGCTGAGCGGCAAGGTGTACGATCTTCCTGACGAGGGCACGCTGGAAGACTGGCTTTGCAAAGATAAAGAGCGCAACACGTCGCGCGTATGTTCACCCCGGAGTCCCGGAGCGAAGCTGGCGCGGCTCCGCTACCAGGTGCTCGACCGCCGCGACGGCTGCGCTCTCGTGCGTATTGAGCTTGAGACCGGCCGCTCACATCAGATCCGGGTACAGTTTGCCTCCCGCGGCGTACCCCTCTACGGAGACTACCGTTACGGCGGCAGCAAGGGCACTCCACTCTGCCTGTGGGCGGGAGAGCTCTCGCTGGTGCACCCCACCCGCAAAGAAGACATGACCTTTAAAGCGCCGCTTCCCGCGTATGCGCCCTGGAATCTCTTCACTCTTCCGGGCGGCACGCGCCGGGACTGAGGCAGCCCTTCCGGGCCTGTTTGGCCGCCAGCCCTCCTGATCCCGCAGCGTCTACTGGCAGAATACGATGAGTCCGCCAATGATCAGGGCGATCCCAAGAAGCTTCCGCTTTGTCATCTTTTCTTTCAGGAGCCACCACGAGAGGAAAGCTACCAGGGCAAAGCCGATCGACTCGATCGCCGGACCATACTTGTAGTCCATGCCTGCATAGGCCCAGACGGAGAACAGCATCGAAACAAGGAGCATGACGTAGCCCGTGATGACCCGCCAGTTCAGATACTGTTTCCAGAAACCCGCATGGGCCTGGTTGGCACTCGTCTTCAGCAGAATTTGCGAAAAAGCGGCGATGGTCACACCGCAGAGCATAATCCAGAAACTCGCCGGGCTCAGCGTCGCCGTCACCTCATTCGGCATCTGAATTCACCAGTGCGGTCCCAGCCAGAATCAGCGCTGTCCCGACAATGTTCATAACGGTAATGGCTTCCCCGAAGACAAGGTAGGCCCAGATCAGTCCCCAGACCGTTGCCATCGCCCGGTTGGCATACGCCACGTGCAGTTCGAAGCGCTTGAGAGCCTGCTGCCAGAGCAGCGCGTAGACGCCCAGCACCGCAATATCCAGAAACACGTACAGGATGAACGGCCCGGACATAAACGCGTGGCCGTCCGTGGCCAGTTTGCCGAACACGCCGGAAAAAGTGTAGACAACAATGATTGCCTGCAGCACCAGAACGGCTTTAAAGCCCGTTCCCTGCTGCCGCGCAGTACTCGTACTCATCCCTCTCCTCTCCAGATCAGACGTCTGTGACAGCATGCGCGAGCTGATCTGCCATGCCGTTGAATACTTCTGTCTCCATGCCGGTCGCGGTCAGGGAGTAGGAAAAATCCCCGCTGACAAACCAGGCTGCCTGGATGTCCTTGAAGAATCCGACATGCAGGTCAACCCCGTTGACGTCACTGATCGAGTAGGTCACCTGCCCGACACCCGTAATATCGCCCTCGTCACCCGGTTCGGTCCGCAGCGTCAGCTCTGCTCCTTCATTTCTGTATTCAATCTGACCGACAATGCCGTCGATCGAGCTGTAGGCGACCGGTTCAAAGCCCCCGCCGCCAATGCGAACCATATCGTAGCCAATAGCTGCGCACAGCTCGTCGTAGGAATCATATGACTGCAGTGAAGCCGAAACCGGCAGATTGGCCGGCGCAGCCGAAGAGCAGGCATTCAGCACTGCGCAGAGGCAGAGCAGCGCGCTCAGTATCAGGCTACATCTTCGAGCGGTCATCGAATTTATTGGTCCCGCCGGTTCGCCTTGGCGCCTGGTCGGCACCCTGCGAACCAGACGGGTCATAGTTGACCTTGCGCACAGGGGCCTGCACTGTGGCTGAGCGCGCACCCCGGCGCTCATTTCTGCGCTTCGTGTAGCGCACAACAGCGATAATGACAATCACGACAACGGCCACAACCACGATGATTCCGACGATCAGGCCGGTCATATCGGCGCGGATCGGGCTGTCAGAAGCTTCACTGAGAACAAGGCCGGCCGGCGACTGCGTGAACTGCAGATACAGGTGGCTGCCTGTGGTGGAGGCCGTCACTTCCATCTCCGGGCCGTTTGCGCGTGTCACCGCGGTGCGCACACCCGGTGCGATCGTCAGGCCGAACGTGTACGGCTCAAACCCGGCGGCTGCCGTGCTGACACTGTAATGACCGTAGGGCGCGTTTGGGATCTGAATCGAACCGGAGCTGTCGGTACTGAGAGCCGCATTGGTTCCGTCCGCTGCGGTGATCGCCACCTGCATGCCGGCAATCGGCTGCTCTTCAGCGTCAAGGAACGTAGCCGTAACCGGGCGGCTCTGGTAGGCCTCACCGCTGATCGCCGGAGACGCCGAAGCTGACTGCGCAGTCTCCGTCGCCAGGGCCGGAACGGGCGTTGGCAGGGACGGCTGCGAATTGGAAACCGTACGGATGTTGAGCGCGCTGTCCGGCTCATAGATCACCAGCATGTAGAGATCATTGAGGCCGCGGGCTACATCGACGCCGTACGTACCGCCCATCGCCTGGTCCGTCACGCCGGTCACATTGCTGCGCGACAGGTAGAGCCGGCCGGTTGAGGCGGTGCCGCTCGGAGCAGTAATGGTCACTGCCTGCTGCGAAACCGGCAGACTGCTGAATTCCGCGAGCCCGCCGGCATTGGTGACGGCCCGCATACTGCCAAACACTGCGGTGTAGCCGGCGGCCGGCGTTCCGTCCGTCTGATACACGTACAGATGCAGATTGACACTGCCGGCTGTCTCGGCCGGCATCGCTACAGTCGACGCCGGTGTGGCCGGCGCTGGTGTCGGAATCACGAGAGTCGGCGCCGGCGCCTGGGTTGCCGGAGCCTGCGTCACTACGGGCAGCGGCAGAAACGGCTGCGGCGCTTCCGTCTGCGTTTCTGTTTCGCCTGCCTCCTGGGTTTCATCCGGCAGTGCGCTTTCCTCCCCGGCAGCCAGAGCCGGTCCCCACGCAGCTGCCAGCAGTACTGTGGTCAGCAAAACAGCAAGTATAAGCTTCAGCTTCTTCTGCATTTGATCCTCCATTCCCTGTTCACCCCCGCATCCTGAGGGTCTTCTGCGCCAGAGACAGCCGCAGCGGTGCGAGCCTGACCCGGGGCCAGGCAGCATCCAATTAGACGGAACGAAAACAGGCGAAGTTCCGCATCCCCGCGGCCCTCCGCCTGTCCTCCTATCTCTTCCCGCTCCTACCGCTCATAGCGTTCGGTAGGGGTTTCCGGGAGATCGTCCTTCACTTTCACGGGCACGCGGTCAAACAGATCAGAAACCGACTCGCGCTCGTGGATCCGGTAGACGGCCTCTGCAAAGAGCGGCGCTACCGACACAATAATGAATTTGTCGTAGCCGACAATGTAGGGATTGTCAACGCTGTCGGTGGAGATGACGTATTCGATCGGGCTCTGCATGATCGCCCGCACGCCCTTCTCCCGCAGCATGATGTGCCCGAGGCAGGCGATGATGCGCTTGGCGCCCCGCTCCTTGAGCATATGCGCCACCTCGATCAGCGTACCGCCGCTGATCGTAAAGTCGTCCACAATCAGACAGTTCTTGCCGTTGACGTCGCCGATCAGCTCCAGGATGTGGGCATTCTCATCATGACCGCTCCGGGTCTTGTCGCCGATCGCCACGGGCTTGCCGAGGAAGTTCGCATATTTGCGGGCATCCTTGGCGAATCCGGCGTCAGGCGAGACGACGACCAGATTTTCCATGATGTCCATGTGCGATATGTATTCGCAGAGAATTGGCAGCGCCAGCAGATGATCCACAGGAATCTTGAAGAATCCCTGCACCTGCGGGCTGTGCAGGTCCATGGTGATGGCACGGTCCGCTCCGGCCACTTCCAGGCAGTCAGCACAGACACGTGCCCGGATAGAAACGCGAGGTTCGTCTTTTTTATCGCCTTTCGCGTAACCGAAATAAGGAATGATAGCCGTGACAGAGTGAGCAGAGGCCCGCTTGAACGAGTCCATCCAGAAAAGCAGTTCCACCAGCTCATTATTGGGATCGAGTCCGATGGGCAGGACGACGTACACATCCTTATCCCGCACCGTTTCCTTGACGCGGATAAACACATTGCCGTCCGAGAAGTGAATGACTTCCGAAGCTCCGAGCTCCGTCCCCAGATATTTGCACATCTTCTTGGCAAAAGCCGCTCCGGATGAACCGGCAAAGATCTTAATATCTGGGCTCTCTATCAGCATGAAAGAACCACCGTCCTCCCCCAGAATTTGACTTCATTATAACAAAGGCCTGTAAGACAAGGCAACGCGGCCCAATGCACCGCGTCGCGCCCGTACAGCGTTGTCTTCCGGCTGCGGATCGCGGCGTTTCGCCCGAAATCTCCGTGCGCGGGCTCGTCATCCAGGATACGCAGGATCTCTTGCTTACGCTCAAGGAAATGCGGTCCGCTCAGATCTGCTGCCGGCGCTATGGCCGACGTATGATGGGTGATCAGCGTGCAGTCCACATTAAGATTCTCGAGAAACAGTTTCAGCGCCTCCAGCATCCCCCGCTCCGAGAGCGGATCAAATTCGCTCCGCTGCGCTTTTTCAAGCAGCGGCGTTCCCGAAACAGAGGCAGACTGCCTGTACGATCGCTGTTTTTGCCTGCAGCCTCGGCGCCCCCTCAGTGCAGCAGATGACGCAGGATGCTGAGCTTCTTGTCGCTGTACGGCGGGAAGCGCAGCGGATTGTCCACAAAGGTCGGGCGTCTGAGCAGACTCTTCATATGCGAGAAGGTGTTGAACGTGTATTTCCCATGATAGCGGCCCATACCGGAAGCCCCGACGCCGCCAAAGGGTATGGAATCGGAGGCCACATGCAGCACAACATCGTTGATACATCCGCCGCCGTAGAGGAGCCGGGAGGTCACCTTCTCGATGCTGGGCTCGTGCGTGCTGAACATGTAGGCAGCAAGAGGCTCCGGCTTGGAGTTCAGCAGCGTAATCACTTCGTCGAGGTCATCATATGGCAGCACAGGCAGCAGCGGCCCGAAAATCTCCTCCCCCATCACCGGAGAGTCCCATGTCACATCCGTCAGGATGGTCGGCTCTATCTGCAGCGTGTCCGCATTTGTATGTCCGCCCCGCTCGATGGTAGCTCCTTTCATAAGTCCGACGACACGCTCAAAGTGCCGCTCGTTGACGATATGCGGATAATCATCCGCCTTGAGCGCACCCTCCGGGTAGAACGAATCGAGTGCCGCCGAGACGGCTGCAATGAGTTCCTGCATGACGCTCTTATGTACGTACGCAAAGTCAGGTGCCACGCAGGTCTGCCCGGAATTGAGAATCTTGCCCCAGGCGAGGCGCTTGCCGGCCGTCTCAATGTCCGCGGTCTCGTCGATAATGCAGGGGCTCTTGCCGCCAAGCTCGAGCGTGACCGGCGTCGTGAACGGGATTGCGGCTTCGAGCACCAGCTTCCCGACTGCCTTGCCGCCGGTGAAGAAGATGTAGTTATAATGCTGCCTGAGAAGGTCCGGGTTATCCTGGTGATCACCCTGCACAACCTCTATGTATTCGGCAGGGAAAGCGGCGTGCACCATATCGGCCATGACTTTCATAGTGTGCGGGGCCATCGCAGACGGCTTGAGCAGAATTGTATTGCCGGCCGCCATTGCCCCGACCAGCGGTTCAAAGGTCAGCTGAAACGGATAGTTCCAGGCAGACATGATGAGCACGTTGCCGTAAGGCTGCGGTTCAATCGTGCTTTCACCGGGAAAGTCCGCGACTGAAGTCCGCACACGCTTCGGCTTCATCCACTTTTTGAGCTTGCGGATAGCCAGATCAAACTCCGCGAGCACCAGACCGATTTCGGTCATATAGCTCTCCTGTGCCACCTTACCGAGATCCTCGTACATAGCCTTTTCCAGAGCTTCCTCGTTGGCCTGGACCGCGGCGCGCATTTTCTTCAGCGCCTTGAGCCGGAACTCGTAGCTCTTGGTGGCGTTTGAAAAGAAATAATCACGCTGCTTGGCAACGACCTTTGGCAGATCCATACGGATCACAGACATTTTTCCCTCCCTGCCCTGCCGGGCCCTTTCCTTCCTGGGTTGCAGCCGCCGGCTCTCCGGGGGGAGCAGCCGCTGAATATCTGCCGCAGGACAGCCTGCGGCTCTGCTCACTGATTATCCATGCGGCTCAGCGCGAGCGGCATCAGGACTTTCTCCACATCACTTTCCAGCTGCTCAGAAGATCTCTTCTCGCCGCCAATTGCGGCATCGCGGTAAGCACCGTGGCTGTCGCTGCCGCAGGTTACGACGAGGCCAAGGCGGCCTGCGAGCTGGCAGTAACGGCGCACGTCCTCATCCGAATGAGCCGGGTAGAACGCCTCGATGCCGCCAAGCCCGTCGCGGCGCAGCTCCGAGATGAGCCCTTCAAGATCATCTGTCGTAATGAGACCTGGATGGGCGGCGACGGGCAGTCCCCCTGCAGCGCGGATAAGCTCAATCGCTTCACGGGCATTCAGCTTGCGGCGCTGCACGTAGCAAAGGCCGCCTTCGTTGAGGTACTTTGTGAACGCTTCCCGGTAAGACGCTGCAAAGCCCCTGGCCACCAGCGCCAGTGCCACATGCGGCCTGCCAAGCGTATTACCGGCTGCCTGCGCTTCCACGTCCTCAGTCCGGATGTCTATCCCGTGCTCGGCCAGTGCCTGCAGTATATAGCGGATCCGCTCGACACGGCTCTTACGCAGGTCCTCCATCATCTGGCGGAAAGCCGGCTGCTGAATGTCCATGCCGTAGCCCAGAATGTGGAGTTCACCGGTATGCTTCACCGAGATTTCCACGCCAGTGAGGTACGGCCGCCCAAGCCGCGCGCTTTCCTGCGCTGCCTCTTCCTGGGCATCGATATTGTCATGGTCCGTAATGGCATTCAGCTGCAGCTGCGCCCTCTGACACTCCCTGATAATTTCCGCGGCCGTCTGCGACCCGTCGGAGGCCGCCGAATGCATGTGCAGATCAATCATCATTACTCACCCAACGCAAAAAACGGCCGCAAAGGCCGCCTCTTGCTTATTTATCAGAACTCCGGAGCCGGCGTGCCTGGGGGCAGGTCTCTCTGCCGTTCCGGCTTGTCCGGCTTTTCCGGTTTCTTCAGGTCTGTCTGTCCGGTCAACATCATCGGCTCCTCGGACTGCTCAAGCTGCGGCTGCTCTTCGAGCAGCTTCGTGAATTCCTCACCGGTGAGCTTCTCCTGCCGCATCAGTACTTCACCAATCGCGACCAGCTTTTTCAGCTTGTCCTTGAGGATGCCTCTGGCCTTTTCATAGCAGGCGGCCAGGATCTTCTTGACCTCGCCGTCCACCTTATAGGCTGTCTCATCCGAGAAATCCGGCTGCTGGCCAAACTCCTTGCCGACAAACACTTCGTGTCCGCTGCCAAGGAACATCGGCCCCATCTCCTCGCTCATGCCATACTTCATGACCATGTCGCGGGCAATGCCGGTCGCTCTCTGCAGGTCGTTGATCGCACCTGTGGAGACATCCTTCAGCGTCAGCTCCTCCGCCACGCGGCCGCCGAGCATCATCGTCATCTCATCAAGCAGCTTGCTGCGGAAGACGTGCTGGTTATCTTTTTCCGGCAGCGTCATCGTGTAGCCGGCAGCCTGGCCGCGCGGCACCACAGAGACTTCATGCACCGGATCGCATCCCGGCAGCTCGGCCGCGAGAATGGCGTGACCCACTTCGTGATACGCTGTGCAGCGTTTATCGTCCTCGGTCACAATGCGGCTCTTTTTCTCGGGGCCGGCCACCACGCGCGTGATCGCCTCCTCGATTTCCTGCATGCCAATGCGTTTCTTCTTGCGCCGGGCTGCGAGAATCGCGGCCTCGTTCAGCACATTTTCCAGATCAGCGCCGATGAAACCTGGCGTGCGGCGGGCGATGACCTTGAGGTCCACATCACTCTCAAAAGGCTTGCCTTTGGCATGCACCTTGAGAATGTCTTCACGGCCCTTCACATCCGGGTACTGCACGAAGATCTGCCGGTCAAAGCGGCCGGCACGCAGCAGGGCAGGATCGAGAATATCCTTGCGGTTGGTCGCGGCCATGACAATGATGCCCTCGTTGACCTCAAATCCGTCCATTTCCACCAGCAGCTGGTTCAGCGTCTGCTCGCGCTCATCGTGACCGCCGCCAAGGCCGGCACCTCTCTGGCGCCCAACCGCATCAATCTCATCAATAAAGATGATGCACGGTGAATTCTTCTTGGCGTTATCAAAGAGATCACGTACACGCGAAGCGCCGACGCCGACAAACATCTCGACAAAGTCGGAACCGCTGATCGAGAAGAACGGCACCTTCGCTTCGCCGGCCACTGCCTTGGCGAGCAGCGTCTTGCCGCCGCCGGGAGGTCCGACAAGCAGGACACCTTTCGGAATCCGCGCTCCGAGTTCCCGGAAACGTTCCGGACTCTTCAGGAACTGGACGATCTCGACCAGCTCTTCCTTCTCCTCATCGGCACCCGCCACATCCTGGAACGTCTTATGCGTCTCGCCGCCATCTGTCATGCGGGCCTTACTCTTGCCGAACGACATCGCGCCGCCGGCTCCGGTTGCGCCCTGCGCCCTGCGCATCATCACGATCCACAGGATCAGAAGCAGTGCCAGCGGAATCAGGTACGGCAGCATCTGCAGGAAGTAATTCGGTTCCTCTGCCGGCAGATAATTCAGCGAAAAACCATAGTCGTCCGGATTGTCTGTACCGGTCACAGCTGCCAGGTCGCGGTTGAACTGTTCAACCGAGGGCGGCATCGTGCCCTTGTAATCGTACTGGATCGGATACAGCTCATCGGGAATCGTGGTGTCCTTGTAACGTCCCACAATGCCCCGGTCCTGTATCGTCATGTCCAGGATCTCGCCATCCCTGACCTTCTCCATCAGCTCCTGATAGGTGAGCTCATCGATCTTTCTGCTGACGGTCGGTGTGAGCATCTGCGTGGCCAAGATGATCGCCACAATGATGACGATGTATATGAACGGTCCACGTAAAAATTTGCCCAAAGCCTCAATCCTCCTTTTGCTAGGCTGGATTATTCTTTCTCGTATACTTCTCTCTTGAGAATTCCGATATTTCTGTAATTACGGTAAAGGCTGTTATAGTCTAGTCCATAGCCCACGACAAACTCGTCCGGGATATCGAAGCCGACATATTTGACCGGAACATCCACCACCCGCCTGTCGGGTTTGTTCAGCAGAGCACAGATTTCAATGCTCGCGGGATCGCGTGAGCGCAGCATCTCTGTCAGATGCGAGAGAGTGTTGCCGCTGTCAATGATGTCCTCGACAATCAGGACGTGCTTGCCGGCGATGTCGTTCTGCATATCATAGTTGATCTTGACGCTGCCGCTGCTCTGCGCACCTCCGCCGTAGCTTGAGACCGACATGAACTCAATCGCCACCGGGATGCTGATCTGGCGCATCAGGTCGGAGAAAAAGATGAAGCAGCCCCGCAGAATGCAGACGGCCACAACTTCTTTGCCTTCGTAGTCTCTGGAGATCTGGCGCCCAAGTTCAGCGACCCGGGCCTTGATTTCCTCTTCCGAGAGCAGTATCTCCCCGATATCCCGTTCAACGTAATGCTGCTTCACCTTCGCGATCCTTTCTGCAGGTCAGATGCAGAATCTGCTGTGTCTGCCTGCTGACAGCCACGTCCTGCGAGAGCCGGTGCCCGATCACCCAGAGGATGCGCCGGCCGTCAGCCAGCAGAGGCACCCTGTCGCGTTCGGCACGCGGCAGCTTGATATCAATAAAGTAATCTTTCAGTTTCTTCGCGCCCGGGCTGTGCAGCGGATAGAACGTATCGCCCGCCCGCCTGGTGCGGATCACCGTACCCGCCGGCAGCTTACTGCCGTCGAGAAACTCAGACCAGCCGTTTCCCTGTCCGCGCTCTGCCGCCGGCTCGCAGCGGAGTACGCCGCCGGGAAAAGCCGTTTCACCGGTCCGTACCAGAGCACACTCAAAACCGGTTCGCGGCTTCTTCAGCTCTGTGCACAGCAGCAGCCGTCCGTAGCAGATCTCAGCGGTGAGGCCGCTTCCAAGATCAAGATGGGATCCGGTGCGTGCCGCCGAGACCAGAGCGAGCAGACCGGCTATGTGGTTCTGCTCCACGTCCTGCGTGCGGCCCAGCTGGGCGAGCACCAGCCGCAGCACACGGCTGGCCAGGGCTTCGTGCAGCCCTTTGAGCGCTGCCAGGTCAAGTTCTGCCCTTCCCTTACTATTATACAACGTCACGGCCCTGGCGGCTTTTGCTGTTTCCTGCTGCAGAAAATCCAGATCGGCCGCGGCCGTCTCTGCCAGCCGGCAAAAGGCGGTGACCGCCTTCGGATTGATCTGCTCCAGGCGCGGCAGAATCTCGTGCCGCACAAAGTTCCGGCGGTAGGTATCGTCTGCGTTTGTGCTGTCCTCAACCCAGCATTCGCCTTCCTGCTGCAGATAGTTCCGGATTTCGCCGCGCTGCACACAGAGAAACGGACGGATGAGAAAGCCGCTGCGCGGCTGCATCCCGGCCAGGCCGTCGATGCCGCTGCCGCGCGCCATATGCAGGAGCAGCGACTCGGCATTGTCCTCCATATGGTGGGCCGTCGCCACCGCATCTGCCCAGCCTGACCCGACAAGTTCGGCATAGAAGCGGCGCCGCACCTCACGCGCGGCCAGTTCTGTGCCAAGCTTTTCTTTTGCCGCCACTGCCGGGACGTCCGCATGCACCATTTCAAGTTGCACACCGCGCCGCCGGCAGAGGTCAGAGACAAACGCAGCATCCCGTTCTGATTCCCGGCCGCGGATTCCATGCTCCACATGCACCGCCCGCAGACGGAAGTCATGCTCTGCCGCCAGCGCCTGCAGACAAACAAAAAGGGCCACAGAGTCGGCACCGCCCGATAAAGCGCAGCCGATCGTCTGGCCTCTTTCAATCAAAGCCCATCTCTGTATGAACGACCAAACTTTCCCTTTCAGCATGGGAAATTTCGAAACGTCTTCATAAAACTATAATACACGCGCCCTGCACCTGTCGCAATGCCCGTAAAGGGCATGAAACGTAAACAATTCGTTAACTGTGCGGTGCACGCCTCGCAGCAGGATGCGTCTATCCGTTTCCGGCAGGCACGCTGCAGCGTGCGATCCGCTCCCGGCAGGTCTCAATGATCTCGGCGAGCGTTATCCCGCGCATCTCCTCCTCAGCCGCGCTCTGCACCTCATTGTAGTAGTCCTGCAGAGCCAGCTGAATATTGACACCTGTGCCGCACTCCGGATTGGTGTGCGTATCCAGGTGCAGCAGCGGCTTGCTGCCCTCAACAGCCTTGTAGATATCGAGCAGAGTCATCTGCTCTGCCGGAACGCCCAGCTGCGGCATCGCATGTCCGCGGACGCTGTGGAGCAGGCCGCCGGTCCGCAGTTTGCCCATCAGCTGCCGAACATAGCCGGGGTTGGTGCGGATACTCTCGGCAATAACCGTACTCGACATCTTTTCATCCGGGTGCATGGCAATCAGGACCAGAATGTGCGCTGCATCGCTCAGTTTCGTTGAATATTTCACTGTGCCCTCAAATTTGTTGTAATTTTTTAACTTACAGCCATTGACTGCTGATTGCAGCTGCAGTATAGCGTGATTGTTGTAATTATAAAACTAACATCCACCAGGAGGCAAGTCCGTCAGTGCTGCCCGCGCTCCGCGGGCAGCTTGTGTGGTGTATATAACTACTATATATAATAGAGAAGGAAAAAGAATTGAACGATAGAACTTATGAGGCGCAGCTGGAATCCCTGCGCCGTCACATTGAGAACGACGACGCCATTCTCGTCGGAGCGGCCAGCGGCATGTCGGCCGCAGCCGGATTCCGTCATTACTATGAGCGGGACCGAGACCTTCGTGCGGGAACTTGGCGATTTTGAAAAGAAGTACGGATTTCACTGCAGCTTTGACGCTTACTATCATCCGTTTCCGACAAGAGAGGAACGCTGGGCGCATATTGCCCGCTCTGCCCTGATGACCCTGAACGCCGAAACGGGCGAGCCTTACAAGGATATGCAGGCCATTCTTGAGAGAAAGAATTATCACATCCTGGCAACCAACCAGGACACGCAGTTCACGCATGTCTTCCCGGAAGAGAAGATCAGCGCCATTCAGGGCGACTTCCGCTATCTGCAGTGCAGCCGTCCCTGCCATGATGAACTGTATGCGGTCAAAGAGGTCTACGAAAAACTCGTGGCGGCAACAGACGAAGATCTGAGGATTCCTACGGAGCTCATTCTCCGCTGCCCGAAGTGCGGAGCAGAACTCGAGCCNTGGGTCCGCTCGCGGATATTCCTGGAGGGAGAGAAATACNGCGAAGAATANGCCAAAGTCAATAAGNTCCTCGAAGAGAANGCCGGCAGGAANATTCTGCTGTGGGANNTCGGGGTCGGCCGCATGACCCCCATGTTTACCCGTGAGCCGTTCTGGAATCTGACATACAATCNGCCGGGAGCACACTACGTGGCTGTCAACCCGAAAGACGCGANGATCCCGNCGGAAATCCGTGACAAGGGCGAAGTCATGCACGCAGACATCGCCCGCATCCTTTCGGATCTTCACCGTGAAAAACAGGAGGCTGCCGNATGAGNNCCGCAACGCAGCTTGCTGAAAAACTGCGCGAAGCNGATGCCGTCCTGATCCTCACCAGCAACGGCCTTGACATTGCTGAAGGATACAAACAATATCTTTGCTGACGATGCGCGGTTCCGGGAAACGTTCGGCGATTTCCAGGCCAAATACGACATCCGAAGTACGCTCGAGGGGGCGTTCTTCCCGTTTCCGACAGANGGAGAAAAATGGAGCTTCTTCAGCCGCTCGGCAGATGCCTACACGTTTTCTCAGCAGCCGACGCAGCTGATGCAGGATCTCTATTCCCTGGTGCAGGACAAGCCGCACTTTGTTGTGACGTCAAANGCCGACGCTCATTTTGCCCGGGCCGGCTTTGACCGCAGCAATATCTTCGAAGTCGAAGGCANCAACGTCGGCATGCAGTGTGCCCAGCCCTGCCACGATACTGTCTATCCAATGGAAGATGCCGTTCTCGGGATGCGCAGCCATGAACAAGGCATAGAGATCCCGGACGAGTACCAGCCGCGGTGTCCGCGGTGCGGCGGCACGATGCAGCCTCACGTCCNATTCAACCGTGCGTTCGTGCACGATGCGAGCTGGCAGGCACAGCAGAAGGCCCTGCAGGACTTCGCNGTGAAGTATGACGGCAAAAAGCTGCTTATTCTGGAGCTGGGCGTNGGTGCCCGCAATCAGCTGATCAAAGTGCCTATGATGCAGCTGGCCGCATCTGAGCCGCAGGCTTTCTACGTGTCGCTGAACAAGAGCGAACCTTATGTCGTCCCGCAGCTTGCCGGCCGGTCAATGCTGGTAGATGCAGATCTGCAGGAACTGCTGCCGCAGGTTCTTCAAGCGAAATAGAAAATAATATTCACGCGCCGTTTATACGGCGCTTTTTGTTGCCCGGTCGGCCCGTCCGATTTTCGTCANGACGGCTCTTTGTGTACAATAGACCTGTCGCGGATGNGGCACTATATAGCCTGTTAGGGAACGTGCCATGCGCACGGAACTCAGGCGCCGCAGCCTTCGGCATGCGATCCCGANCGCGCCCCAAAGATTCCGCAAAGGAGAATCATTCAGTTATGTATAAGCTCATTGCGTGCGATCTCGATGAAACNCTGCTGAGTGCAGACCGAACGGTCTCGCAGCGGAACATTGAGGCAATCAGGAAAGCAGATGCNATNGGCGTCAAATTCGTACCGGCCACAGGCCGCGGCTACCGCTCCGTGCAGGGAACGCTTGCCGAACTGGGCCTGCAGAATCGGGACGGCGAATATGTCATTTCGTTCAACGGCGGCGCAATCACAGAAAACCGTGGCAACCGGCTGCTGCAGTTTACCGGCATTCCGTTCGAAACGGCGGCAGAACTGTTCCGGCGCGGGCTCGGATACGACGTCTGCATCCACGTGTACACGAAGGATACTGTGTACGTGTACCGTTTCTGGCAGGAAGAGGCCGATTATCTGGCCGGCAGAATGGAAGTCACGGAGATCTTCGAACCGAACATAGATTTCCTGGCGGATCAGGAGATCGTGAAAGTGCTCTACACCAATACAGACTACGCCTACCTGAAGCAGATCGAGTCCGACCTGAAAGATGTCACAGAGGACCTGGACGTTTCATTCTCTGCGAACCGCTACATCGAATTCAACGCCAAAGGCGTCAACAAAGGAGCCGGGCTGCGTGCGCTCGCGGAAATGCTGGGCGTTCAGCCGGAAGAGACGATCGCGATCGGCGACAACTTCAATGATCTGACCATGATTGAGGCAGCAGGTCTGGGCGTGGGTGTCCGGAACGCTGTCAAGGATCTGAAACCACTGTGTGACTACGTGACCGATGCGACCAGCGACGAAGATGCGGTCGCCGAAGTGATCGAGAAATTCGTGCTCGCCGAGCCGGCGCGCTGAAGGCGCGGCACCAAACCTCTTCCTGCCGCTCAACCCAGACGCCTGATCCGTCTCCGGCCGGAGTGCGGCCTCGCTTGCAGCGAGCACCCGCGCTGCTTCCTCTATGCTGAAACTTCCCACACTCGAAAAGAAGCGCAGGGCGCGTAGCTGCAGAGACTATGAATGCAAATACCTTAGACAGATCGCTGTTCGACGCATTTGAGCATACTCCGAACACCCTTGGACAACTTGCGACAAAGCTGTCTAATAGGTCAAAAATCACATCCATACGTCCGTCTTTAGATGTTTTGCAGCGGCCCGCGAACTGTCCCATCAGATACAGCCGAACTCTGGCAGCGGGATATCACGCCGCTCATCTACCGCACACTGGTAGAGTTCTCCCGGGATGTGTCGCTGGTCAGCACGGCCTCGTTGTTCTGTTGCCAGCATGATGCAGCGGCAGGGCACAGTACACAAATGGGGCGGTCAGTACATCGTGCGATGCAGGTACTGCCTGCAGACCTTGAAGACGGTCTCAATCTCCCAGCGTCGGTCGTAAAGACGGAGGATCTCGCCTTCAGACAGGGACATATCTGTAGAGACCAGGGCCAGCCACTCTTTGCGGGGGCTGCAGTTGTGAACAAAGAGGAGCCGCACAGGAAGACCTGCTTCTCCGCCTTCATGAAGCGTACCGATTATGACTTGCGTGCCTTTGTGCGGGCACGCTTCCTGCGCCTGCAAACCTGCATGCGTCCGTCATGTTTGGAAACCGAACCGACCACTTTGCGTCAGTACCTGGAGCCATCAAAGCTGCATTGACAGGTATGAACGTCTTTCCCGTCACTCCATCCCCAAGTGAGCCCACGATAACCTTTGTGGTGCTTGCAAGTGTTGTGGTCATGAACCCGTTAGAGAAGCTCCGACTGATCGGATCGATCTCTTGGACACATCATCTCACCCACAACGCATTATGTGTTGATGCGTTTCTCTGGAGTCTGGGATTCGCTGTTTCCTGATTCCGTTGATATTCTGCCGCTGCGCCGCACACCATGCTCATGGAACGACGCAACAACGCACAGTCACCAGCGCTCGTCAACCATCCTTGGAAAGAACCCTGGGATTCCAGAAACGAGACAGCCCGGACAGCGAGTTCGGTCATCAGGCTTTTGCAACTGATTCGCTGATTGTTGAGGAACCGGTATACGGTATCCGTTAGTCGGGGTCTCACACGCTGACTCACGTATTGCTGCAGCCGCTGAAGGCAATCGTCTGGAGGGCAAGGAAAACCCGGACAACAGACCCTCCCTTCTGCTTGCAGGCATTACAGCATCGCCGTAGAGACTCCCGAGGCGAAACTTCCTCCACATACCGGCAAATTTGCCGTTTTTCCAGCAGAATGGTTTGCAGCACGACGCTGGCAGTCTATAATTAGGTTGCAGGCACGAGAGTGCGCTGTTAGCTCTGCGGCATATCGAACAAAGCGTTTAAGCGTACTGTAAGTACGTCGGCCGTAGAGGGTAGGCCGTCCCAGGGTGGCTTTTTACTGTGCTTTGGGTGTGGGAAGCTTGAGTCTACAGTTCCGTACCGTTTTCCAGAATCCCGGTTCCCTCGGGGTGGTACTTAGGTTCCCGGATCATGTAGTCAACCGTATCCACGAAACCAAGCGATTCATAGACGCCGCGGCCGGCGTCAGTTGTTTCCAGCATAAGGCGCGTGATTCCGCGTTTTTCCGCCTGTTCAATCAGCCACTGCACAATCTGCCTGCCGGCCCCTTCCCCGCGGGCAGGCGGAAAGACAAAGATATTCATCAGGTAGCCGACCTTACCGCTGAGATTGTCAGGTGATGGCAGCTCTTCCAGGATACAGATAGTGCCGCTGCCAACGATCTCCCCGGTTTCGCGCACGGCAAAGCAGGAAATGTTCGAATCGTCGAGCAGATGGCGTTCGTAGTAAGCCCGCGTCGTCGTCGCCAGCTCCGGGCTCAGCGGATGCGGCCGGTCAGAAAAGACCTCCTCCATCACTTCCATGCGCCAGTCCACCAGCAGATCGAGATCGTCCAGGTTCACTCTTTCAATGGTTATGCTCACCTCAGTCGTCCTTCCTTCAGCACTATTGGGAAGGCACTCGTATCGGGCTTCCCATTGGGAGTCAGCGGCACAGACGGCATGGCCACAAAGTATTCGGGGATCATGTAGTGCGGCAGTTCCTCTGCGAGCTGCTCGCGCAGCTCTCCCGCACTCAGCGGTTCTGACTCAAAGACCACATAGGCTGTGAGATAGGCGTGGCCGTATTCGTCCTCGTGGGCAAGAACGTGCGCAGAGGCAATGCCAGGCAGCGTGCACAGCACATTTTCCACTTCCCCGGTCTCCACACGCCGCCCGTAGATCATGACCTGCGTGTCCATGCGGCGTACAAACACAATTTCGCCGCTCGGCAGCATGTAGCCGAGGTCACCGCTGCGGAAAGCGCGCTGTCCGTCTATTTCCGTAAAACCGTCGCTGCTGTGATTGAGATAGCCTCGTGCTACCCCGCCGCCAAAGATCGTAATCTCGCCTGTCTCACCAGTTGCAGCTTCTCTGCCCTCCGCACTGAGAATGCGGACTTCCGCTCCCTCTACAGGGCAGCCGACTGGAAATGTACCGTTCTCAAGCGCGCCATCCGGGGTGCAGCGCTCGTAGGTAGCGCAGCAGGTCGTTTCCGATGGTCCGTACGTATTGTAGATTTCAATTCCACTGTCAAGGATCTGTTCCACATAACTGCTCCGCAGTACGTCCCCGCCGCTGATCAGCAGCCGCAGGGATTCCGGCAAATGTCCTGCGCGGCTGAGTTCCAGGAGCAGATAGGGAAAGCCGCTGACAATGGTGGCTCCGTGCCGTTCCATGTAGGCCGTCAGCTGTTCCATGTTGTCCCGTATCGAGGCGCTCACGACCAGAAGTTCCCCGCCGTTCAGCAGCGTCCCGAACACTTCTTCCACAAAGATGTCGAACGTGCAGACGGAATGCTGCAGCATGACGTCGCCCGGACCGATTCCAAACTCCTTGGCAAATGCCCGCGCATAGTGCAGTACGTTGCGGTTCTCGACGATAATCCCTTTCGGCCGGCCCGTGCTGCCCGATGTGAAGAGCACATAGGCCGCATCGCTGCTGTCCACGTGGACCGGCGGACAGGAAGCAGGCTCCGGCGGCTCGATCCGGTCTACAATCAGTACTTCCGAGTCTGGCAACATTGGAGCATACTGCGGACTCGCAATCACAAAAGAAACCTCAGCATCCCGGAACATGCGCTGCATACGCCGGACTGGGAAATCCGGCTCGACTGGAACGTAGGCGGCGCCTGCCCGAAGCACGGCCAGGATGGCCGCAATCATGGCATTGCTGTGATCCATGACAATCCCCACACTGCGGGCTGGACGCGGAAACTGCGCCTGCAGTGTCTGCGCAAGCTGATCCAGCTCCCGGTAGGTCAGTGTACCGTTCTCATCTGTTACCGCCGCCGCATCCGGCATCTCCCGTGCGGTCTCGGCAAACTGCTCATAAATTGTCTGCATCATTGGTCCGTGTCTTCCCCACCCGGCAGAGCCCGCGACGCCGTATAGTCCCGGTAGAGCTGCTGCCAGCGGTACGTGCCGCAAATACTCAGCACCAGCAGAGCGATATAAATGTAGCTTATAACCGTCGCTCCGACCGAGGGAGCATAATTCCAGCCCAGCTCATTCTGCAGCAGACGGCTGAAGAACTGGCTGCCGGCGTAAAAGACAGCCGCGAGCACCGCGCAGGCGCGGCTGCGCTTCAGCATAATCCCGAATCCGAGCCCGATCATAAGCGCCCCGTCGATAATGCCGAGGATGCCGATTACGGCCAGCGTCATCAGCCCCATCAGGAAACACACCAGGGCACCGCAGAGAATGAGGATCTTCAGCCAGGACGCAGTCTGCGTCTTCCAGTATTCGTCAGGTGTCATCATGCGTTCAGTTCATCGATCGTCTTGGTATAGGCATCCAGAAAATGATCCATAAAGTAATCCACTTCCGGTCTCTTCATTGACTTTATCTTCTCGAGTGTCTTGGCTGCAGCTGGCTCAAATTCCAGGTTTCCGCTCTTCTTTTCCTCCAGACATTTGATGTAAGCGCAGATCGTGTCGGCAGCCTTGACGACGCCGCGCACCTCCGGATCGAGGCCTCCAGCCACGTACGGCGCGATCGCCGGCCGCATCTCTGCGGGCAGCATTTCCATCATCGTCGCTTCTGCCTGGTGCTCGATCGCCTTATACGCTGAGGCAATATCCTCATTATAGTACTTGATCGGCGTTGGCAGGTCTCCTGTAATCGCTTCAGCAGTCTCATGATAGAGTGCCGCGAGCACGACGTCCTTCTCTGATACAGCCGTTTCGCCGAGAAGCATCCGGATGATGCACAGGGCATGCGCAATCATCGCCACCTGGAAAGAATGCTCCGCAACATTTTCCGGCACGGTATTGCGCATGAGCCCCCAGCGCCGGATATGTTTGAGCCGCGACATGTATGCGTAAAAGCTCTCTTCCATCAGACCCTCCCAGGCAGTTTCTGCAGTTCAAAACCCGTAGGCGTAAACTGAAATACTGATGTAGCATATCACAAAACGGGACTCCCGTCATCCGGCTGCCAGGACCGTATCGCTTCCAGAGTTACAGTCCGGATTCCTGTTGCTTTTTTTTTATTCAAGAGGAGCGGCGTAACTGTACACGCCCCCTGCTGCAGGTTGTTACTCATGCCATGAACGGGTAGCACTACATGCCCCAAACCATAGGTTTGGGGCTGCGTGCCTTTAGTCTCAGCCAGCTTTCGATTTCTCTTTAGACAATATTCGACACAGCGCTGGAAAGACCCTACGGCCGTTGAGGCGCTCTGTCTTCACAACACTCGACACAGTACATAAGTCGGCTACGCCCTGTGATGATCGAAATGTCACAGCCTGTGCTTGTTTGCGCTTTATGTGGCGCAGTGCTGTTTCCGATCTGTTGTTTGTCATGTCCACGTTGTCGTGGTCGAGGTACACGAACATATACTCTTTG
>JAAUYQ010000046.1 GCA_014805015.1 Clostridia bacterium
TCTCCATAATCGCCTGGGCAATTCCGAGCCGCTGCCGCATTCCAAGCGAGTAGCTGCCGACTTTCTTGCGCAGCAGCGGGTCGAGTCCCACCCGCTGCATCGCCTCCCGTACCTGCTCCCGGCTGATCCGCCGCCGCAGCGAAGCGAGCAGTTCCAGGTTCTGCTGGCCAGTCACAATGCAGGGGACATTGAGGAGCTGTGCGATACGGTCTGCGAGATGGATGCCGGCATCATCCAGGAGGCAGCGCTGTGAGCAGCGAAGCGGCGGTGCGCTGCGAAGAGGTGATCCGTATCTACCGCTCTGCGCTTGTCCGGCACCGGGCGCTCAGAGGGATCAGCCTGGAAGTTGCTGCTGGTGAGCGCCTGTGTATCACGGGCACTTCGGGGAGCGGCAAGTCGACTTTGCTGCAGATTATTGCCGGGCTGGACCGGCCGACATCCGGGCAGGTAACCGAGTTTGGGCAGGTGCTTGGCTGCCTCGGTGAAGCAGAGATGACGAGACTCAGAAAGAAGACGATGGGATTTGTGTTTCAGGATTTTGGTCTGCTGAATATGAGTGCGGCCGAGAACGTGGCGTTCCCGCTGCTGCTGCGGGGAATGGCAGAAGCGGAGCGGCTGGATCTTGCCTGCCGGGCGCTGCGCGAAGCGGGCCTCGGGGCTCATCTGCATCACCGGCCGGGGGAGCTTTCCGGGGGACAGAAGCAGCGGGTCGCGATTGCGCGGGCAATGATTACCCGGCCGCCGCTGCTACTTTGTGATGAGCCAACCGGCAACCTCGACAGCCGCAATGCGGATATGGTGATGAGTGCGCTGCGGGAAACGGCAGAGCAGCAGGGCACGACCCTGATCGTGGTGACGCATGACCTTGAGCGGGCGGCGCGCTGTGCGACGCGCACAGTCCGCATCCGCGACGGCATGCTCGAAGGAGAAGAGGCATGAAGCGGCTGCTTCCGTTGCTGCTGGCCGCTGCGCTGCTACTCGGCCCTGCTGCACTCGCGGAGCCGCAGGCTGCGGGCGGAACTGTTTTATCTATTCTCAATACAGAACGCTTTGCCGGCATGGACCAGACATATAATGAAGGATATATGCCGCTCGTGCAGGACGGCATGGTCCATGTGATCCTACCGCTCGCTTCGCGAGAACCGCTGACGGGGGAAGAGATTACGGTCCGGGTCATGGCAGCAGACGATGCGCCTTTCGTGCTGCCGACCTACGACCGGACCGTCCGGGAGTCTATGCATCCGGCCGTCGGGGAAGATGGGGAAGACAAAGAGATCTCCTGCTGCCTGGCTGCCTTTGGCCTGCCGCTTACCGCGGACGCCGCGGCCGGCCGCTGGCCGCTCACCATAATTGCTTCTGGTAGAGCGCAGACCGGAGAAGCGTTCTCTGAATCCTTCACTGTCTATGTCACGGTGCCGGAGCAGGCGGCTGACGGAACAGAAGAGTCGCCGGGAGACGGCAGCCTGGATGGGCCGGGCTCTGAACCTGATGATGGGTACGCCGGAGGCGGCGGTGAGTACGCCGCGGACAGTTCTGGCGGCGGAAGCTCAGGCGGCAGTGGTGATGCGCCGGCGCAGAGCACGCCGCCGCCGGTGCCGCGGCTTATGCTGAGCTCGGTGCAGACTTCACCTTATCCAGTGAGTGCCGGGGCGGACTTTACCGTAGAAGCCGCTTTGCAGAACGTAAGTCCGGCCCAGGCAGTGACGAACGTTCTGGTCACGATTGTGCCCGCGGGTGAGGCACTGGTGCCGCAGCCGGGACAGCCGCTGTCCTTACACTTTGACCGTATTCCGGCTGGTCAGAGCGTTTCCTTTTCTGTCCTTCTGCACGCGGACGGCAGTGCAGAGGCAGGGACGCAGAAACTGTCTGTGCATCTGGTGTACGAAGGGAAAGAGAATGCGCAGTATACGGCAGAGGAAGAGATTCTGATCCTCCTGACGCAGCCGGTGCGGCTTGAGTGGGACGCCCCGGAGATTCCCGCAGCAGTGCACGCCGGCGACACGCTCAGTCTGGCTTTCCAGGCGATGAATCTTGGCCGCGCTCCGCTCTACAATGTGCGGGTGACGCTCGAGGGGCAGGGACTGCGGCCGGAAACCAGTCTTTTTCTTGGGAACCTGGAGAGCGGAACGGCAGCACAGGGAGAGATGTACGTCTTTGTGGGCATGCTCGATCCGGATGACCCAGACAGAAAGTACGGAGAGACGGCCGGCAGCATGATTCTGACAGCAGAAGATGCAGACGGTCAGATTACAGCCCTCAGCGAAGTCTTTGAGACGGAGATTGAGGCGCCGCTGACTGATTTGACCGCGACTACCAGTGAGCCGGAACCGGAAGAGGAAGACACATCTTTTCAGTGGATCCTGATCTCCGTTATAGCGGGAGCGGTTATTGCGGTACTTTTGGCGGTGCGGATAACCAAATGCAGAATGAACCGAATAACTTTGCCGACATGATTGTGCGGATCGGCAAGGCAGGATGCGCCGAGAAAAGCTTCGGCCGCAATACGCAGGCTGAAAAACGATGGGCATCCTTTTGGCTGTCACATCGGCAACGTAGATTGACCGGCCCGGGGGCAAGGCAGAAAGCGCAGCAATATAGCCCCGGTGGTAGCCAGGGCTATAATTCAAAACGATCAACTCAAGCTCAAGTCAGATACGCTGCTTCGCTTTTTTGAGCGGTCTCTTTTCGCCGCTGTTTCAATCACGATGCGAAGCCTAGCCATCCGCCAAGCATAAGCTGCCAGGCGAGGACGAAAGCCGTATTCAATCAGTATCCCACGGCACGGTCCACTATCGCACCAGTTATTGCGTTCACCGTAGCAAAGCTGTAGTTTTCGGGAAAACTGATATCTTCAGATTCAGCCCTTCCATAAAAATCCCAGACGGGAATATACAGAAATGTATTGCTGGCGTTGGGTTCCTGCGTTCGCATCATGGTCAGGCTCATGTGCTCAATCGACAGGGCGCCAATGTCCCCTGTCGTGTCAGCTATGTATTGTACAGCGATGTCCGCCACCTCGACCGGGGATAGTGGATCAGCATTTTCGTTGATGATCTCTTCAGCTGGGACGCGATCGGACCAGTCAAACGCTACAATTCCATCTTTTGTCACTGCGACAGACATTGTCTCGTAAGGTATTGGCACGGTCTCAGCGGCACCAGTATCGATGGCGTGATCTTCGAAAGCTACGGGAAGACCGCGAATCTCACGAGTGAAGAAGCAGGTGTAGGCACAGGCTGCTTCGTCAAGGGCTGCGACGGACCCGTATACTCCGCATGGGACAAAGTCATTTGCTATCTGATCAACGAATTCTTCTGCTGTCTCCTGCGCTGTCTGCTGCGTAATGCCTGGATCAAAGGTAACGGTGGTCTCGAGGCCGCTTGTTACGTCCAGCACGGCAATTTCGTCGCCCACGGCCTGGGCTTCTACAAGCTGATACTCGATTGGATACATCTGCTCGTAACTGTCGGGGTCTACTGCAGCAATCTGCAGACGACAATTGTTCTGACTTGTCAGTACAATATAATCAGTGCCGTGCAGCGATGTCTGCGCTGATATGCATTGCTCGCCGTAGTCCACGTATGGTGCGGAGCCAATTTTAAGTTCGACCTGCGTCTTCTCGACGGATGCAGTGCTGGCCGCCTTTTCGCGACACTCAGCTAAGTCTTTTTTGATAGCATCAACGCCCTGCTGCAGTACCTCCCGGGTAATCTCAAAGTCGGTTTCTTCTCCAGTCAGCGCATCTACGCTGGCTATGATCTGTTCGTCTCCGTCCTTAAACTCATTTAGCGCCTGCTGTTCAATGATCAGTTCGCGCTCGAGATCCTCAGCGCGGCGTTCATAGTATTCTCTGCCCGGACCCGTTACAGCGCAGTATACAGCCTCAGAGCCAAAAAACTGAGCGCATATATCCTGGACAGTACTGTCTGTAAAGGGTTCCAGTTGTCCTCTGGCCACCGGCAATGCAGACACCTGGGGCACGTCCAGTACGGCATCGAATGCGACATTGCCGGCATGAGGACCGCCAGCCCGCACTGAAATGGTGGGTGCCTTTGTAAGGTAATCGTATAGTGGCAGTTCGTCCTCGAAGGTGCGGGCATATTCCTCATTCTGATTCGTCTTTCCCTGTACGCTTTCCGGGGGCGTGGCCTGGCATGCACTCATGGCGATGCTGCAGATAAGCAGCGCTGCGAAAAACGCTCTTCTCATGATTCCCTCCATAAGAATAGACCAAACTACAACTCTACAGTAGGCAGTTTGGTCTGACTAAGACATCTGAACAGTCGCTTTACTTGCGCCTGCTGATTCGTCTCAGGACTCATGCAGGAATTAGGTGGCAAAAGATGAACACGGGTACCTCGCAGAGCCCCCGCTGTCTGCCCAAACTGACGGACTTGTTTTTGACGGAACCTCAGATATCTGCCGGTGCCGGTCAGCAAGCACAACGCGTAGTCAGACAGTTGTTCGTAGGATGTGTCAGAATGTTAAATAATCTGATTCAAGCTGCTGTGGAACCTACGGTTCCCAGACGTTCTCTTTGTCCACCTTATTCTTTCATGGTCCCTTGTTGACACGATATTTTCAGAACGTGAAGTCCTGCGCGCTAGCCGCCGTTTTTCCGCATCCGGCACGGAACGTAGTTGGATTCGTGGTTGTGAATTTGACACTGTAGATCTTGTTGGTGCTCAGGTTGTAAAACCGAACGGTCCCCTTTCGGACGCTTGAACCTGTTCCCACCAGGCGGGTGTTTGCCGGCTCAGAGCCCCAGAAGAGTCTGGCATAAAAGTTTGTTGCTGCCCCATTATTTGTGTCATACGACACAGAGACGTAGATCTCTCCGCTGCTGCTAGGCGCCCATTTGGTGTTAGT
This sequence comes from Clostridia bacterium, assembly GCA_014805015.1. Classification (GTDB taxonomy): domain Bacteria; phylum Bacillota; class Clostridia; order Christensenellales; family Christensenellaceae; genus JAAUYQ01. The sequence goes on from JAAUYQ010000046.1 coordinate 4,870, forward strand.
GTAAACGAAGCTGTTAATGGACGTTTTGGAAGTGTAGTATGGCAGCGTGCCCTGTGTAGTCGGCGGATTGTTTCCCGCATGAACGATACTGCCTGTTCCAACCAGCAGTACCATGCTCATTAGAGCCAAAATCCATGCTCTGAGTTTCGTCATAAGTGGCCTCCTTCTGACGCGAATTGATGTTTGCCGCGTGCTCGACATGGCTGACGATCTGATGCGTGCGGAGCGCTCGATTGGGACCGCAGCCCCCCAGCAAGTACGGCAAAAGTTCTGCACAAGTGCATTCTATAACGCCCGCCCCTGTGAAAAAGCTCAGGCGGGACAAATTGCTGCAGGACAGGGACCAAATGCCGCTGCAGTCACATCCTTTGATCCGGGCCATGTCAAGTCCAGAGGTTGGAGTTTCTCGCTGAGCAGGTCCTTCATCCTGACGTGCGGACCATCATGACTGACATTCACGCCTGCAGAACCTTAAGCGCCCGGGATACTCGTGCGACTCTTTTGCGATCAGGGTGACGGCGACAGCGCCAAACAGGCGGGAGGCAAAGAAACGACGCCGTTTGTGCTGCCTTCTTTGCCGGAACCTGGACCCTGTGCAAGATAACTCATCACGACAAACGCATGAATAAGAAACGATGAAATTCGTTCGCGCATGCAAGAACGAAGTGGCGGCACGTTGCTTGACAAAGTAGGAACAGCTTGTTCTGTGCATTGAGCTCCGAATCGA
>JAAUYQ010000047.1 GCA_014805015.1 Clostridia bacterium
AGGGTGTTCAGCATATGCTCAAATGCATGGCGAGACAATCTGCCTGAGGTATTTGCTGCCTCGCAGTCGCGGGTGCCATGCGCTATGCGATGCATTTTGGGTGTGGGAAGTCTGAGTTAAGATATTATCTAAACCGGCCTCCCTACCGCTGCCTGACTGCAGGACGGTTTTCTTCACACGAGTCCCTCTGACGGATCCCAGCGAACTGCCTCAACACATGCTGTTCGCTGCAGGCGTTCAGCACGAGCCNTCTCAGAAGATCGGAAANCCAAATTCCCCNGCGATNTCCTCCCACTCGNTNTTTGGATCNTTGTANAGCCAGCAGCGTCNCTGCCATTCCGGAAGCTCACTNTTTATTTCGCTGACGAGGGCTTTGTGATCGGCCGCTCCGATATGGCCGTGATCAGNCATNGATTTGTAGAACTTCTTCAGACTGGCCGCCGTCGACTTGATATTGGCNGGNGTCGACCACATGCAGCGCCGGATGTACCAGTCTCCCAGGAATTCATCCATATACTCGAGACCCTCCTCCATAGTGAGCCCCTCATGCTCGGCCAGCCAGGTGTTGAGAAACAGCTCCGCGTTGAACAGATGACGGCCGATTGTCGCATCTTTCAGTCCAGCNTGCNCAAGATCCTGCTCGAACTCCCTCAGGTACTTTTCGTTGTCCTGAACGACCGTCTCTGGGTCGAAATCAAAAAACGNATCATCGTCTTCTATNTCATTGGNGTCNTNANTTTGGGCTCGTTTCGCCTCGTCATCCNGTTTCTCNCGTTCNATCATCTCACTTCCGCTTCGTCAGCAAATTCAATGNATTTGCNGCATCTCCTTTCTCNNGTCCGAGTCTGGCCGTCTGNTCCGCCCCGNCCGCCTCTTCGCCGCAACGATTGGTNCCATCCAGTTCTNTATCGTCATGGCGAACAGCCTGCTTGCCATAGTCAGTCTCCTGCACAGCAAGNNNCCGATAGAAGCAGNGNCCNNCCAGCTNCTATTTNAAGATGACNCCCTTCTTCAGGATCAGGCACGAATAAGCCTCATGTTCCGACGTCGAAACGACAGCAAAGCAATTGCGNGCACGGTCNTAAAAATCGAACCGGTCCACGAGNTCAAAGCCATCTTTGAACGCGCCAGCAAAGTCGTTGGCCTCAATCACTTCCCGGAACTTTGCCCACGCCTTCGGCTCACCGTCCGGCGAAGCCATCAGGGTGCANGGCTTTTTTACGAAAGTGTCCAGTGGGAAAAACTGCAGCATCGCCTCCAGCACCTGCGGGACAGTGTGTCCTTCCATCCAGACAACACGCTTGCCCATGGACACATCAGGAAAATTAGCGTCNCCAAGGCAGATTTCGTCGCCATGTCCCATTTCCATCATGACCTGCATCAGCTGTGGACTGATTATATCGGGGATGTTTCTAAGCACTGTTCAACAGCTCCTTTATCAAAAGAATTAATGCAAGTATACCACGTGNNTGTTTTNCGCGGGTACGCGGATGGGAGAACGACAATCCNTCGCGACAAGAGCCAAAANCATAGATGCGNNCCTGATGCTGTCCTNGNGTATCTNCCCATCCAGCGCGNAGAAAGCANACNGTATGCANGCTTNTGTCCGGCAGGACCNTGGCANAATATAATAGCNGTATGANCGCCCGATCNGTTTCTTCCAACGTCTATGACAGTNCTTCAAAGANAGCNCTGCAGTCTGCCTTCCTGCGGCTATACGCCGTNCGGTCCTGCGGCGCTATCAGTGTACCAGTGTACGCCTCCTGTGCTCCGAGGNCTCTGTAGCCCGTTCGACNTTCTANGCNCACTANGGNAANCTGGCGGAGCTCAAGNGCAGCATCGAAGATCACCTNATCGCAGANNTGCAGCNCGCTGGTNCCGAGCATTTTTCATGTCCTGNGCAGCCTCTGGATCTGAAGGCGCACATGCGCGGNGTCATTGCCGGCATCATTNGCAGCTGGGACGCAAACTATCTTTTCCTCGTGGTCCGCCCAAACCTGGAGTACATTGACAAGTGGAAGCAGAAAATACGGGATCGGGTTCTGCTGCTCCTCGACAGNCGTCTCGCCCCGGCCGACCGGGATTTCCGCTCGGAAGTCATTGCTTCCGGTCTGATTGGGGCATACACCTATCTGCTTCAGAAACCAAAAACTTCGTGGCCGGCCATTCCGGATCATTATGCTGCCCAGCTTCTGCAGCTGCTGGTTTTCCCCGCTGATCTGTAAGCTGTCGCCTCTCGCCGGACACATTTGCGAAAACTGTCGTGGATATGTGCCTGCTGCTCCAACAGAATAAGAATATCTATATAAGAATATCTATATCTGTCTGGAGGCACAGAACAATGTCAGAAATCAAAATCCACGTACTGCAGACCGGCAGCGTCTGCGTCGCTCCGGATCTGCCATTCGGCGGTGATCATACAAATCTTATCAAAGCGCTGGAATCTTCGGCCGCAAATCAGACAGGCTGTGGCTGCCGGTTTCTGTGTACCTGTTCGAAAGTCCGCATGGTCTCATTCTGTTTGACTGCGGCTGGCACCGTGATATGAGTCCAGAGGTCGAATTCGACAAGCAGGCACAGATTAAGTCGCTTGGAGGGCTGGCCCTGTACGAAACCAATCAGGGACTGCTGCCGATGGGCGAAGCAGTGGACGAGCAGCTGAGCAGGCTAGGCTACAGCGTTACGGATCTGCGGCTCGTTTTGCGCTCACATCTCAACTGCGACCATGTCAACGGGCTGAAACTGATGCAGGACGCGCAGGACATCCTTGTCTCAAACGCAGAGATCGAATTTGCTACTGAAAAGAACCTGGTAGCACATATCCGCTTCAACCCGGCCTGGTGGGAAGGCACAAAAATGCAGGGTTTTGACTGGGCGGCACAGAAGGTCCTTTTGGGCGCTCGCATGACGTGTTCAGCGACGGTTCATTTGTTATGATCAACATCCCCGGTCATACAGATGGTCTGTACGCGCTCAAGATCACGGGTGAGGACGGCAGGTATGTTCTCCTCTTCGCCGACGGCGGTTATGCCAGAAAGTCCTGGGAGGATCTGATTCTGCCGGATATTGCAGCCAACCGGGAAGAGCAGAGAAAGTCCCTGGAATGGATCCGCGAACAGAGCCTTGATCCAGCCTGCGTTGAATTCCTGGCAACGCACGATCCGGACGTGAAGCCGCATACCATCATGCTGTAGACAGTCGGAGTCTCGCTTTGCCGCGCCTGCCCAGCCCAGTCCTGCTCACGCCACACTCTTCTTTTTTATCGAGAAGTTGATCCAGGTCAGCACGAAAAAGACGCCTGCTGTTATGATCATCACCAAGACAGCCGTTGCCATAGTCGTGTGCGTGCCATCAAAATCATAGACGACGCCCAGTTCGGCCCGCAGGTCCTGTGCCACCGAAGCCGGTGCTCCTTCCATGGCTGCACGGATCGGCTCCTCCGTCAGAATGAAGCGGAAATACGAAGCAGAGTAGGCGGCTGGAAAGAGCTTTACGATCCACTGCATCTCTTCGGAAAGAACCCCGACCGGAATGTACGCCCCGGTCAGAAAACCAATCAGAACTCCGACCACAAGGGAAACCATGCTGTAGGCGCTGTTTGACCGCAGGAGTGAGGCTATGAAGAAGACGATAGCGCCGCTTGATGCCACAGACAGCAGTACGCCGGCAATGGCGAGAAGCATATGGCCGGCATCAAGCACTTCGCCGCCGGTCGCCGCGATAAAGATCTCGCCAAGCACAAACGTGGAAAGCGTCAGAACAGCACCAATGGTAAAGCTGGAAACAGCATAGGCCCCGGTCAGACTGCTGCGCCGGAGCGGTGAGACAAGAAAGTCCCGTTCAATGCCGCTGACGCGATCTTCCACCATGGTGCCAAGGCCGCTCAGCGTCGCCGTCATGCTGGTCACGGCGATAATGCCCGATATAATCCAGGCATTGACCACATTGTCAGCCTGCGGGAAGTCCAAGCCCTGCGTCACCTGATCGCGGAGAAACAGCGCGTAGAGACCAATCATGATGAAATCTGAGAAGAAGCTCATCACCACCGCCGTATGGTCCCGAAAGAAAACTTTGAGGTTGCGTGCAGTCAGAGCGCCCATTTGCTGTCCTCCCCACCAATGAGATTCAGAAAAGCCTGATCCATGCTGCCTCGGGTCACCTCAAATGACTCTACATTGTCCCTGAAAGCCTCAAGCAGTGGAATCGCGTCGCGTGTCCGGCCAAGGCCGATTTCAAACTGGCCGCCGCTCAGCTGAAAGTCAACGCCGGCTCTGCCAAGCGCGTCCCGCATCTGCAAGCTATCCACCGCACTTATGCGCAGCATGTCCCGCGTATACTCTTCACGGATCTGCGCGGGGCTCCCTTCAGCTGCGAGCGCACCCCGGTTGATGACAACAATATAGTCAGCCTGGGCGGCTTCTTCCATATAGTGCGTTGTCAAGAATATTGTGATCCCATGCTCCGTCTGCAGGCGCCGAATGGCATCCCAGACCTGCCGGCGTGCCGCTGGGTCGAGGCCGGTTGTCGGCTCATCCAGAAAGAGGATCCGCGGCGTATGGACGAGTGCCCGGGCAATGTCTGCCTTGCGCCGCTGGCCCCCGGAGAGCGTTCCGTAGCGCTGCCGCTCGAATCCTTCACAACCGGCCGCCTGCATGGCGCGCCCGGCCGCTGCGTCTGCCTGAGCGCGGTTCATTCCATACAGGCCTGCCCTGCTGCGCACGTTTTCGCGAACCGACAGGCGCTTGTCGAGAACGTTCTCCTGGAACACAATTCCAATGTCGCGACGGATCGCGTCGTCGTCCCGGCTCAGCTCGTGGCCGCCGATCATGCAGCGGCCGCTGTTTTTGGTGATCTGCGTTGACAGAATAGAGATCGTGGTCGACTTCCCTGCCCCATTCGGCCCGAGGAAGGCAAACAGAGATCCAGCGTGCACTTCAAAGCTGATGCCGCGCACGACTTCCAGGTCTCCGTACCTCTTTGACAGATTCTCTACCTCAATTATGTTATTCATGTTCTCAGATTCGCGTCCTGCCGTTCAGTCGGGGAAATGCCTTTTCACCCACAGGTAGGAGTGCGCCTTCCCGTCCTTTGTGTATTCCGTCGGAACGCTGCTCTCTACGGCATACGGGTCATCTACGTTTCCCACGCTGGGATCCTCATCCTCGCTGAACATCTTCCACACCGCAGCGCTGCACTCCGCGATGTCGCTGCCGGCTGCGGTATAGAGCTTGTATAACCCAGCATCCATCTGATCTGCCATTTGCTGAAAAAAGCTGCCTGGAACGGCCCGGATGGTCATGCTGCAGGGCAGACTGCTCACCCGTCCATCAAAATCCCGGTATTCCGTAACCGGTGAAAGACCCGGAACAAACTGCCCATCGCTGTCAAACAGCAGAGGCAGCTTCCCCTGCACAAGGTCGTTCCAGATCGCTTCTGTCGCCGCGCCACCAGCCGCGCCGCCATCTACCCTAAACGAAATGCTTTCAAGCCTGTATGCCATATCATCTCTCCTTTTCTTCCTTCTGTGCGCCAGCCGCCAGCCGCTTTCCACGTCTACTGACTGCGATCTCTTCGTTTATGCTCTGCGCCACTGCTGCGGCGGCCAGTATATTCATGCCGGCCTGAGCCGCCAGAGCGCCGGCCGCCGCTAGAATTACCGCTACAGCAAGACCGGCACTGAACGGCAGACCCAACAGGACACGAAACAGAACAAAACTCAAAGCAGCAGCCGCTGCCTGACACACTGCAGCTGGCACCCAGAATCCCTGCTCACGCCGGTTCCACAGGGACTGCAAAGTTCCGATCCCGGTCTGAACAGCAAGCACAAGAAGAACCAGAACGTCGCAGCCTCCCCGCGGAAGGGGGAACCATCCTGCCAGCATCAGTACACTCAGGATGAGGATGTTCGTCGTACTGCAGACGGAGAAATCCCGCCAGAACTGTCTCATGGTTGTTTCCTCCGCCGCTGTCCATGTTTCTTTAATGCCCGGTTAATCTCGGCAGCTTCCACCTTAGCGGTAACACAAAGGTATGCCCATGTCCCAAGAAACACGGCCGCCACAATGGCGCAGGTTACCAGGATGTCCTGCAGTGGCGGGATAAAACGCTCCCAGGCTATTCCTACCGTAAGCACGATGACGGTACTGCCTGCGTAACGCAGAAGCAGCACTTTCGGGCTCGAGAGCCTGCTTTTGACAAGCATGTTCCACAGAGAGACCAAGGCGGCCATCATAAGCAGGATCAGCACTTCAGCCGGATCGAGGGGCGCAACCGCGCCAGCAATAATCTCAATCAGACAGAAGACGGCCAGCAGAATCGTATAGCTCACGCAGATCATCTGCAGAAGGGCATTCAGAAATGTCACTGGTTTCACGGCCATTACCTGCCCTGCTGAAGCTTGAGGCGGAGTGCACGCACGTGGCTGCGGTTGATGACGACCTGCTCTCCATTTTCCATTGTGCCCAGCATTCTGCCGTTTATAAGGCCTTTGACACTTCTGAGTTTGGCCAGATTCAGCACTGTCGTGCGGCTTACGCGCTGGAAACTTGTTTTGGCCAGTTCGTCTTCGAGCTGAGACAGCTTCAGAGGCAGCTCGTAGACGCCCTCAGCAGTGTAGGCAAAGGTCCGTCCATCTACCGACTCGAAGTACAGTATATCTTCTGGCCGCAGATAGAAGACCTCACCATCTCGGCGCGCCTCTACAGAGAAGGTTCGAAGCCGGATCAGGGAAATCAGTTCCTGCAGTTCCGGCGTCATCAGACCACAGCGTATGCGTATTTCCGTTTCTTCACAGTCGGTCGTTTCTTCAATGATGAGTTTCATGTCACTGTCCCTCGAACGGCCGCTGGATCCTGCGGCCGGTGCAGCTAACGTACCATGCACCGGCAGGGCAATCAATGGTTGAGCAGCCGAAGTGCACTGAGCAGCCCCTGAACTGCACAGAATCCGGCCAATCAAAAAAAGCGGTTTCCCGGGACTGCCGGAAAACCGCCGATATCGGAAGCTGGATATTCGTTTTTCAGCGTGCCTTGTGCACGAGATCGTAGCGGGTATACTGATGCGTCTCCACCTGCAGCGCCCTCGCCAGGTCCTCTTTGGTCCCGCTTGTCAGCAGCTGTTCAAAGCAGGACTTTCTGGCATCATATATCTTCTTGTTCATGTTTTCCCCCTCCGATCAAAGCTCTCTTGCTGTTTCTCTATACTCATCCTATCGGACGGACATGAAGAAATAATGAGCAGAATGCAAACACTTTTTGAACAGCGCGGCACCGCCAAAACAGAGCGGTCTCTCCGTCCCAGCAGGAGCGGGGCATCCCCTGTGCCGCTCTCAGACCGGCTGGGCGTCAAGCAGCAGTCTTGCCTTCTGTTTAAACGTGGCAACCGGCATCTCGAGCTCAGCCGCGGCCTGTCTCGCCGTCAGCTCGCCGGCGTCCCAGCGCTGACTGTATTCGTCAAACTGCGGCGGCAGCGGTTTGGGCGGCCTGCCGAAGCGGACACCGCGGGCCTTGGCGGCTGCTATGCCTTCGGCCTGACGCGTCCGGATATTGGCGCGTTCATTTTCGGCGACAAAGGAGAGCAGCTGCAGCACCATGTCCGCCAGAAAAGTCCCGAGAAGATCCTTCCCGATTCTCGTGTCCAGGAGCGGCATATCGACGACGACCACATCCGCCTGCTTCTCCTTGGTGATCAGACGCCACTGGTCGATGATATCCCGGTAGTTCCGTCCCAGGCGGTCGATGCTCTTAACGAACACGACGTCGCCGGGGCGCAGCCGCCGGACAAGGCGCTGGTACTGTGGACGTTCAAAGTCCTTGCCGGAAAGCTTGTCCAGAAACAGCGCTTTTTCCGGAACACCCTGCTCAAGCAGGGCAATCCGCTGCCGGTCTTCATTCTGTTCACTGGTAGAAACGCGCATGTAACCGTAGATATTGCTCATGATGCTCCTTTCAGAAAACCGGCGGACTACCTTCGTGCTGTCTCACCGGATTCACAGAAGTGCCGTACCCTGAACGAAGTAACCCGGTCCGGGTACGGACTGGATGTGTAAGTTCGTATTCTGAAAGGAGACGGAAGCCGCGCGCAAAATCCGCCGGTCCACTCCGGACTGCGCTTTCTGGGAGCTTTGCAAAGCCTTATCTGAAGCAAAAAAAGACCGCCCGCATTTTCGTGCGAGCGGCCGGTTGCCGGAAAAAAGACTCAGACTCCTTTTTTGTAATTCTCAATCTGATGCTGCTCGGTCTGATTCGAAGTCGGAACGTGTCCCTTGAGCGGCATGATGCGTTCGTTGATAGCGTCGATAATCGTGGATGCCTGCGGGAAGAAGTATTCTTCGAGTTCGTGCGCGGGTGTGATCCAATTTTTCGCACCGACCACAACCGGCGGAGCATCCAGGTAATCAAACGCCAGTTCCGTGATGTTCTGTGCGAAATCCTTCAGGTGCGAACCACGCTCGCAGGCATCCCCGGTAACCACGATGCGGCCGGTCTTGCGAACCGACTCAATCACCTTCTCATAGTTGAATGGCACCAGGCTGCGAGCGTCAATGATCTCAACAGACACGCCGTACTTCTCCTGCAGGATATCTGCAGCTTCGACCACGCGGTACAGGGTGGCGCCGACAGTCAGGATCGTGATGTCGGTGCCGGCACGCTTGATGTCCGGCTCACCAAAGGGAATTTCGTAGAATTCCGTCGGAACAGCCGGCTGGAAGCGCTCACCCATATCGTAGATGCGCTGGCTTTCGAGGAAGATCACCGGGTCCGTACCGTTGAGGGCGTTGTTGAGAAGGCCCAGCGTGTCATACGGCGTAGCCGGGAATACGATCTTCAGACCCGGAATGTGGGTGCACAGGGCAGACCAGTCCTGCGAGTGCTGCGCACCATACTTTGAACCCACCGACATGCGGAGAGTGAACGGCATTTTGAGCACGTCGCCGCTCATGGCCTGCCACTTGGCCATCTGATTGAAGATTTCGTCTCCGGCCCGTCCCAGGAAGTCCGCATACATAAGCTCGCTGCATACCCGGCCGCCGGTAAGCGCGTAGCCGACGGACGTGCCGACGATGGCCGCTTCCGAAATAGGAGCATTGAAGAACCGGTGGTATGGCACGGCTTCCGTGATGCCTGTGTAGCAGCCGAATGCGCCGCCCCAGTCGCGGTTGTCCTCACCGTAGGCCACGAACGTGGCGTCCGTATAGAATTTGTGCATCACAGCTTCAAAAACGGCGTCCCGGATCTGATAAACCTGGTTCTTGCTAAGCAGCTTGCCGTCTGGCCCATACGCTGTGCGGGAACGCTTGGCAATGCGCTTGACGCGTGCATTGTCCTCGTAGGGCTGCAGGACGTCCGGCTTGCGGTCCGGAGCCATAGACGGGATCTGCAGGTCGGTAAACATCATGTCCGCAAGCGCATCCGGATCTGCCTTGAGATCCAGGCGCGGCGAAATCTGCGGGTCCTTACCGAGCTTCACCGCCCAGATCATATCCTGCCGGACCTGGTTTTCCACGTCTTTCAGATCAGCCTCTGTCGCGATGCCGGCCTCGACGAGCTGACTGCCGAATGTTTGGATGGAATCGTATTCTTCCCACAGCTTGATTTCTTCCGGTGTCCGGTACGAACCGGAGTCGGACGGGCTGTGGCCGCTGTAGCGGTAGGTGACGACATCGAGAAGAACCGGGCCTTCCTTCTTCGCCAAAAGCTCCTTCTTGCGCCGGTAAGCGTCGATCACGGCCAGAGGATTCATGCCGTCGATCCGTTCGGCGTGCATCTCCTGCGGATTGAGTCCGGCGCCAAGGCGTGCAACTTCCTGGTAGCCCATCGTTTCGCCGCTCGTCTGGCCGCCCATCCCGTAGCTGTTGTTCCAGATGTTGTAGACGATCGAAAGGCCGCCCTTGTATCCTTCTTCCCAGAGCGTTGTCAGCTGGTCCATGGTCGCAAAGTTCATGGACTCATAGACCGGACCGCAGCCGATGGCACCATCGCCGATGTTGCAGACAACAATGCCGGGCGCCTCGTTGCAGCGCTTGAAGAGCGCGGAACCGGTGGCAATCGGGGCACTGCCGCCGACGATCGCATTGTTCGGGTAGATGCCGAACGGTGTGAAGAAAGCGTGCATGGAACCGCCCAGACCGCGGTTGAAGCCTGTCTGGCGTCCCCACGTCTCGGAGACCATGCCATAGAGCAGGAACTCGCGGGCAATGTCCTTTGTGTCCGAATACTGTGTGTGAGCGAGCACCACATTGTATGTCTCTCCTTCAAAGAAGTTGGACATAATGTTGACAAGCTCCACATCAGACAGCTTCTCAATGGCTGACATACCCTTGGCGAGAATCTCACCGTGACTCCGGTGTGAACCGAAAATATAGTCGTCAATTGTCAGTTCGTACGCCTGACCGACGTAGCCGGCTTCCTGGCCGATGCCGAGATGCGCCGGACCGGGGTGGAAATACTCAATGCCCTGATACTGGTTGGTCGTCTTGATCTGATTCAGCATCGTCTCGAACTCACGCACAATCCACATGTCGCGGTAGATATGCACAAGCTCTTCACGGGTGAACTCGTCCTTGACGTCACTGACCGTCTTCTGGTAGGTACACAGCGGAATGTCCGCAAAGGTGAGTTCGCCCGGCTGGAGCATTTTGGCTGGATCAATCAGCAGCTTCTTGGTCATAAAAACAGACTCCTTGCTTTAGAGACGCGGCGGACCTCAGTCCTGCACGTGATAGACGGCTTCACGGATTATCTCTGCGACGGTGGGATGCGGGAACACGATCTTCTTGATGCCCTCAAGCGGCACTTCCCGGGTAATCAGGGCATCCGCTCCCCAGATGAGCTCAGACGAATAGTTGGCAATCATGTGGACGCCCACGACCGCGTTGGTTTTCCGGTTAACGACAAGCTTAATGATGCCGTCCCCGCCGTCATTTTCCGCCATATAGCGGCCTGAATAGTTCATGGGCAGCCGCACAACAGCAACATCCATGCCCTTTTCCCGGGCGCTTTCCTCCGTTTCGCCGACTGTAGCCACTTCCGGATTCGTATAGATCACGGCGGGGATGGCATTATATTTCATATGATCGGTCCTGCCAGTCATATTGTTTACGGCGACTTCCCCCTCACGGTAGGCCGTGTGGGCCAGCATGCTCCGGCCATTGACATCACCGGCCGCATAGACGTTCGGCTGACTGGTCTTCATCTTATCATCGGTGAGCACGCGGCCGCGCTCAGTCGCCACGCCAATCGTCTCGAGCCCGATACCGGCTGAATTGGGCGTTCGTCCGACCGAAACCAGCACTTTGTCTGCTGCCACCTTGTCTTCCCGGCCGTTCCGCTCAAAGACAACGCCGTCCCCGTCGACGCGGACGACCTTAGCACCGAGCTCAAAGGAGACACCCTTTTTCTCATAATTCTTTCGCAGCAGCTCGGCGATTTCACTATCTATAGGACCACCGACCTGATCGAGCATCTCAATCACCGTGACCTTGCTTCCGGCAGAATTGAAATAGCTGGCCATCTCCATGCCAATGACGCCGCCGCCGATCACGGTCAGTTTCTCCGGCACATCTTGAAGGTCCAGGATCTCCCGGTTTGTGAGGACAAAGCCGCGCTCAAACTGCTCTTTCAGGCCCGGAATCGGCGGCATCGCTGCCTCACTGCCCGTCGCAATCAGCAGATACTGCGCCTCGTTCCGGCTGCCGTCAGCCTCTTCCACCGTGTAGAGTCCTTCGTCCGTCCGGCCGGCAATTTTGCCGCTCTCTTTTTTCACCTCCACGCCGGCATCGCGCATACTGGAGCCGACACCGCCGACTAGAGCCTTCACAACCTTGTCCTTGCGGGCCACCACAGCCGGCTGGTCAATGGAAACACCCTCGCAGACAACCCCGTAGGGTTTGCCGTGCTCTGCACCGTCCTTCAGCTTGGCACTGTATAGGAAAGTTTTCGTGGGAATGCAGCCCTCATTGAGGCACACGCCGCCAAGGGCGCGCTGCTCATACAGAAGCGTCTTGAGGCCGGCCTCAGCTGCCCTCTCGGCGGCATTGTAGCCGGCCGGACCACCGCCCAGGATGATCAGATCATATTTCGCCATACATTCCTCCTATCGGGCCAGCAGCAGCGGAAAGTGCGTCAGTGCCCGGCACAGCGCCTGCAGGAAGCGTGCTGCCGGAGCGCCGTCCACCGCTCGGTGATCGAAAGTGAGCGAGAGTGCCATCGCCTGGTACGGGACTGCCGTGCCGTCCACATCGCGCACCCTGGTCTCGAGACTGTTCACACCCAGAATACCGGTTTGCGGCGGATTGATCACGGGCGTGAAGCTCTCTATGCCGAAAGATCCCAGGTTGGTAATGGTGAAGGTACCGCCCTGCAGCAGGTCCGGGCTGATCGTGCCCTCGCGTGCCTTCGCCGCCAGCTCCTTCGCCTGCGCCGAAATTTCCTCGAGCGACAGCGTGTCAGCGGCAAAGATAGTCGGCACCAGAAGGCCGCGCGGCGTATCCACGGCCATGCCCAGATTCACGTGCTGGAACAGACGCATCCTGTCATCCAGATAGTGAGCGTTGAGATCCGGGTGCTCCGGCAGGACGCGCGAGACTGCATACAGCACGATATCGTTAAGCGTAATGTTCCCGAGTCCAAGACCTTCTCCGTGCGCCTTGACCTCATGGCGGTACGCCAGAATCTGCGTAGCGTCAAAGGAAGCGGTGTTGGTGAGCTGAGCCATCGTCTGAAGAGATTTCAGCATATTGCTGCCAATCACCTTGCGGACATGGGACAGTTTGACGTCCTCAAATTCAGCAGCTTCTGCCGGCGGTGCGTCCAGTGCGCCCTGCGGCACCCTGGACTCCGCCGGCTGTGGTCCGGCAGCAGCAAGCGCCCGCACGTCCCGCTCAATGATCCTGCCTTTGGGTCCGGTCGGGACAGCCCTCGACGGATCCACGCCCTGCTCTTCGGCAAACATCCGCGCACGCGGCGAAATTTTCAGCCGCTCTCCGCTCTGCACGGTCCCGGTTGCCGCCGGCGCCTCCGGCTTAACCGGTTCTGCCGCCGGTGCACTTTCCGCTGCCGGCGCTGCTTCCGCCGGAGCATTTTCCGGCGCGGTCGCCAGAAACTCCGAGATATCTTCGCCCGGATCGCCGATCACGGCTACGTTTTCCAGAACCGGCACATCGTCCCCTTCCTGCGCCAGGATCTTGAGCAGCGTTCCGGAGGCCTTCGCCTCCTCTTCAAACGAGGCTTTGTCCGTTTCGTAGCTGAACAGGATATCGCCTTCCTTGACCGGGTCGCCTTCCTGCTTTTTCCATTCCGTTATGATACAGCTCTCAACCGACTGCCCCTGACGGGGCATGATGATTGCTACAGCCATCTGACAATCGCCCTCCAAAAATCTGGTCTGTGTGCGCTTCCCTGCCATCCAGCAGAATGTCCGTAATTAACATTACGTGTGAAATCGTAACAACAAGGCTGTCCCTGTGTCAACTGAAAAAATCGCTCGGAATTCACAAAAATCGTGTTAAAAACGTCTGAAATTCACATCCGCAGCCGGCCGCAAGTGAGAGCAGGCAGCTCCGCCTGCCGCTCCTACCAGCCCGCCGGCAGCTTTCTGCCGGGCAGTGTCAGCTTGTGAGTCTGTTTCTGCACTCTATAGCCTTAGCCAGGACTTCTTCCTCATCGCAGAACTGAATCACGTCGTCTTCATAGAGGATCTTTCCAGCACACATCGTGAGCCGCACGCTTCTGTCCTGGGCTGAAGCGATAAGCGTGGTGAGGTTATCCCAGTTCGGTCTCCAGCGTACGCCTTTGGTGTCCACGATAATGAGATCCGCATTCCAGCCTTCCATCAGCTGGCCGCTGCGGACCCCGGCAGTCGCGCGGCCGGTAATGCAGGCCATACGGAGCAGATCTTTGGGCGAATAGTCGGCCTGATCTCCGAGATCCGCATGCTGGACAAGTGAAACGGTATCCATCTCACTGAGAATGGAAAGGCGGTTGTTTGCCGCCGCGCTGTCCGTCCCGAGAGCGACCGGCACTTTGTGGCGCTGGAAACGTCCGAGCGGCGGGATACCGGTCCGCAGTTTGAGGTTGCTGCGGGCACATACCGCAAGACATGCACCCTGGGCAGCAAAGATGAGCGCGTCGTGCTCTGTCATGTACACGCCGTGAGCGGCCACAAAAGGCACATCCATAAGGCCCATGCTCGAATAGAAGGCCGAGGGCGTCATGCCGGTTTCCCGAATACACTGGCGGTGTCCCTCGAACGTCTCCGAAAGGTGCGTATGGATGCCGGTGTTATATTTCTTGGCCAGCTCCCCGAGCTGCTGGATGACCGGTTCCATGTTGTTGTAATAGGAATGCGGTCCGAAGAAAACCTTGACACGGCCATCCGCACCGTCATTCCATTCCAGGAAAAAGTCCTCGGCCTCGCGCACTTTGCGTTCTGCCTCTCCGGCAGCCCCCATACGGGAAGTGATGCTGCGCGCGAGCAGGCAGCGCATGCCGCTCTGCTGAGCCGCCCGGGCGATAGGCCGCACACGCGGATGCATCTCATTGAATGCTGTCGTGCCGCTGCGTACCATCTCGCACATTCCGAGCAGCGTAGACCAGTAGTACATTTCGTCTGTGAATTTGGTCTCTGCCGGCCGGATTTTTTCAAGCCACCCTTCCATGTCCACATCTTCCGCGTAACCGCGCAAAATTGTCTGCCCAAGATGGGTATGACCGTTGAAGAAGCTCGGCATGACGAGATCCCCGTCTGCGTCAATGGTACGGTCTGGGACGAAGTCCGGTTCCTTTTCTGGTCCGACGTACGAGATGATTCCGTCCTTAACATGCACTTCGCCCGGCTCTACCTCTGCATCCAGCGCATTCGACCAGATGCTTGCATTTGTGATTATGTAATTCATACAGGCAGCACGTGCAGATGCCTTTACCCGCAAAAGATCTGCTTTACTCCTTTCTGCTGTTTGTGACGCTTGCTTGTTCAGAGTGCCGCAGGCAGCGAAGCCGCCCGCAGCCTCAATAGATTCTAGCATTTCCCCTGTTCACCGAACATACCGGCCAAATGCGGCGGGCGGTTTCAAAGCAGCCCCTCAGGCATCAGAACCGGCCCGATAGCAGCAAAGAAACGGCTTCCTCCCTGCCCCACAAATGCTTGGTATAATAGAGAGGTCTTGCCAAAAGACGGCCCGGCCTGTGCAATGGACCCATCCAGGCCGCGGCAGACCCGAACAGAGCGGCCTCTTTGCGCAGTGCAGGGAAGCCGGGGGCTTTTTCTCAGAGAACAAATACAACGGCCGCACCTTTCAGGAAAAGCGGCGTATCGGAGGTATATATTATGAAGCTAGACAGACTGGTGGGTGACCGGTACCGGGAGCGTCCCGCTGACTGCGTCGTGGAAAGCCATGCACTCATGATTCGCGGCGGCTATATGAAGTACGTGGCCAATGGCATTTACTCAAAATTCATGCCGCTGCAGCGGATAACCCGAAAGATTGAGCAGATTATACGCGAAGAGATGGACGCGATTGACGGCCAGGAAGTCCAGTTCCCGGTGGTTATGCCGGCTTCACTCTGGGAAGAATCCGGCCGCTACACGAGCATAGGCAAGGAAATGGCGCGCTTCACCGACCGCAGCGGCACTCCGATGGTCCTCGGCATGACGCACGAGGAAGCCGCGGTGCAGCTGGTGCGTGAATACGGGCAGACCTACTCGAAGTATCCGTTTATGATCTACCAGATCCAGACGAAATTCCGGGACGAAGCCCGTCCGCGGGCGGGACTGATCCGCGTACGCGAATTCATGATGAAGGACGGCTATTCTTTCCACACTAGTCAGGAGGATCTCGAGAAATACTACGACCGGGTACACAAGGCGTACGAGCGCATCTACGCCCGCTGCGGCCTGTCTGATGTGATTTCTGTCGCTTCTGATTCCGGCATGATGGGCGGCAACATCTCGCATGAGTTCATGCTGCTGACCCCAATCGGGGAAGATTCGATTGTGCTGTGCGAAGACTGCGACTACCGCGCCAATATGGAGGCCGCTGAGCACATCGCCCGTCCTGAGCGTGATGAGGTGTCCGATGAGCTGACCCTCGTAGAGACACCCGACATCCATTCCATTGAGGACGTCTGCACCTTCCTTGGTCTGGATCCCAAAAAGTCATGCAAAGCTGTCGTCTTCCAGAAAAATGCGGACGACAGCTACGTCGTCCTGTTTATCCGTGGCGACCTGGAAGTCAACGAGACCAAGCTGACCAACTATCTCGGTGAGGCCATTCATCCGGCCGTGATCACGGAGGAAAGCGGTCTGCACACCGGCTACATAGGGCCTCTCCACCTTGAGACCGACGCCACTGTGCTCTACGACAATTCGCTCACCGATATGAACAACGTCTGCTGCGGGGCCAATCAGGACGGCTACCATTATACAGGCCTCGACATGCGCCGTGACGTTCCGGATGCCGAATATCACGATTTTGCCAAGGTCCAGGAAGGAGATATCTGCCCGAAGTGCGGCAAGCCGGCCCTTACCGTTTCCCGAGGAATTGAAGTGGGCAATATCTTCCAGCTCGGCACCAAGTATACCGATGCCATGGACATGACGTACGTGGATGCGGACGGCAATACCGAGCATCCGATCATGGGTTGCTACGGCATTGGCGTCGGGCGCTTGGCGGCGGCAATACTCGAGGAGCACCGCGATGAGCACGGACCGGTCTGGCCTCTCTCGGTGGCACCCTGGCAGGTGGAGCTCTGTGCGGTGCGCGCAGANAANCCGGAAGTGAANGNCCTGGCCGATTCGCTTTACNAGGAGCTGCANAAACTCGGNATAGAGGTTCTCTACGACGACCGTCAGGTNAGNGCCGGCGTCATGTTTGCNGATGCCGACCTGCTCGGTCTTCCCTACCGTGCCGTCGTCAGTCCCCGGAATCTGAAGCAGAACGNTGTCGAAGTGACCAGCCGCGACAAGAGTTTCTCTGAGAGTGTCCCGGCAGAGAATGCTGCNGCAGAGATTGCCGGCATTATCCGGAGCAAACAGCAGGAACTNCAGGCAGCCGCCGCTGCACTCTGAAGGGTCCGGCCATGCAGAAAAACGACGACATTACGCTCCGTATTGATGANCTCACGACCGCCGGCAGCGGAATCGGCCGCTCGGACGGTATGGCGGTCTTTGTCGAGGGAGCTCTGCCCGGCGAGCTTGTTAAAGCGCACATCATCAAGGTCAAGAAGAACTACGCGATCGGCAAGCTCACAGAAATCCTCGAAGAATCCCCACTGCGCCTGACACCGCGCTGCGCCGTGTTCGGAACCTGCGGCGGCTGCACGCTGCAGGACCTGGCCTACGCCGGGCAGCTCTCCTGGAAACAGGATCACCTNAACGACTGCCTGAAGCGCATCGGCGGCGTCGAGGGCATTGATCCTCTCTATCCGCAGCCGTCCATCAAGCCGTGGCACTACCGGAACAAGGCAGCCTACGCCCTGGAGGAGCGCGACGGCAAGGTCGCCATTGGGTTCTACGAGCTCCACTCCCATAAGGTCGTGGACGTTGAGGAGCAGTGCTGGATCCAGCACTCCTACACCAAGCTGATCATCTCGCAGCTGCGTGCCTGGATTGCCAAATCCGGCGTCTCGATCTACAACGAGGAAAAGCATGAAGGTCTGCTCCGGCGCATCGTGATCCGCAGCAACAATAAGGAAGAATTCATGGTCATCCTCGTGATCAACGGCGATGAGATCCCCGATGAAAAACGTCTGCTGCAGCTCTTCAAGCTGGCTCTGCCCCGCGTGACCTCCATCGTGCTCAATATCAACAAGCGCCGCACGAACACAATCATGGGCAGCCGCAATATCCCGATCGTGGGTGACGGCTATCTGACCGAAGTGATCTGCGGCCTGCACTACCGATTTGGTCCAAACAGCTTCATGCAGGTCAACCACCAGCAGATGGAAGCGATGTACCTGCACCTGCTCCGGGAGCTCCGCATCAAGAAAAGCGAAACCGTTTTCGACCTGTACTGCGGNATNGGTACCATNACGCTTCTCGCGGCNCAGCAGGCCAAGCNGGCAATCGGCGTCGAAGTCGTGGAAGAGGCNGTGGANAACGCNGAGTTCAACNCCCNGCAGAATGAGATAGAGAANGCNGANTNNCACGCCGNTNANGCCCCCGAGNNGANCCGGCGGCTCGTGGACGACGGCATCAGGCCTAACGTTCTGATCGTCGATCCACCGCGCAAGGGCCTCACCAAGGAGCTCATTGAGACGGCCGCGGAAGCGCGTCCCCGGGCGATCGGCTACGTGTCCTGTGACCCGGCCACGCTCGCGCGCGACCTCAAGGAATTCCGAGCCCTCGGCTACAAGCCGCGCGGTGCTCAAGGGTATGATCTGTTTCCGCAGACGACACATCTCGAGACCGTGGCCATTCTGGAGCCCGCTGAAGCCTGAGTAGGCGGCCGCTCCGCTTCCGGGTAAGAAGCGACCGACAGCATAAGGCAATAGTGTTCGGCCGATTTAACATGCGTTTTAAATTGGCCGACTTTTTTGTGCCAGAGATCTGGCAGAACGTGCCGCTCGCCCGAAAGTTCTCGCTGCGGCTGGTGCCATCGCGCGAAGAGTCACTGGACAGCAGTAGACCCGAAGCGGCGCCTAATCTAAAATGTACTTTAGATTGGCCGGAGGTTCTTCTATGCACTACATCCAAAGAGGGCTTGAGCGCACGGTTCAGAAGCTAAGCCGGCAGTTTCGCGTGCTCCTCATCACAGGAGCGAGGCAGGTCGGCAAAACAACAATGCTGCAGCATCTTGCAGCCGACACTCCCCGCACCTACGTCTCGCTCGACGACATGCAGGCCAGACAGCTGGCGCAGTCCGATCCAGCCCTGTTCTTTCAGATTTATCCGCCACCGGTCCTGATCGACGAAGTCCAGTACGCTCCGCAGCTTTTCCCATACATTAAGCTGCTGGCGGACCAGAACCAAAAGCGCGGACAGTTCTGGCTGACTGGTTCTCAGCACTATGCTGCCATGCGGGCGGTAAGCGAATCACTTGCCGGCCGCGTCGGCATTCTCGAGATGATGGGACTTTCTCAGGCAGAAAGACGGGGGCTGGCTTTCGCCGATCTTCCAGACTTCGCTCTGCAGACCTGGCAGCTGCGGCAGTCAGAGCTGCGCACGGCAGAAGCTCCGGCGGTATTCAAGACAATCTGGCGCGGCGGACTGCCAGAAGCGCAACACCTCGATGTCGAGGAACGCGACTACTTCATGAATTCCTATGTTCAGAGCTACCTGCTCCGCGACATCACGGAGCTTGGGGGTGTACAGAATCTTGGGGCATTCCGAAACTTTCTTACGGCAGCGGCGGCGCTGATCGGACAGCAACTCAACTATACAACCCTGGCAACAGCGGCCGGAATCAGCTCCCCCACCGCCAAAAGCTGGATGCAGCTGCTCGAAGGACTTGGTGTCGTGCGGCTTTTGCGACCATTTGCGGCAAACACGCTGAAGCGGCTCGTACGCACGCCCAAACTGTATTTCTGCGATACCGGCCTTGCCGCATGGCTCGCCGGCTGGCCGACGCCGGAGACGCTGTTGAACGGCGCCGCCAGCGGTGCTTTCTTCGAGAACCATGTCGTAACTGAGTTCATGAAAATCAGCACCTACGTGCCGCAGCGAGCGTCCCTTTCCTACTTCCGGAACAAGGACGGGCAGGAGATAGATCTCGTGGTTGAAATGGACAGAACTCTCCATCCCCTTGAGATCAAGCGTACAGCTTCACCGGATCCGAGAGACGTGCGGAGGTTCTCCCTGCTCGAAAGCAGCGGCTTCGCCATCGGCGCCGGCGGTATCATCTGCCTCTCAGACAAGGTGATGCCGGCTTCAGAAATGCACAGTATCGTGCCCGTGAGCCTCATCTGAAGCCTTAAAGCGGGGCCTGTCCACAAGCGGGCGTGATGCGCCCCGCCGATATAGCATCCAAGTGTCAGCCGCAATCTGAGGCTGAAGAGCCATTACATTAGCTGCAGCCAGAGCAGCACACGAATGGCTAGGTGATTACCCAAACCAGCGGCTTCCTTCACAGCTCCTGTGCGGAAAATGACGTCTCCTGCGCTTCAGGTCAGACTATCGGCAAGGCGTGAGGAAGTCTTCTCGGCCCGCCCGCTGCACTGCGAAAGCTCTGAACGACAGTCTCGCGGCTTGCGAAATGCAGCGTCTCAGTCCCGGCTGCCTTCGAAGCACGCCGCTGCCAACAGCTCAGGCGCTTCGACATGACAGGCCTTCGCTGTCTAAGTAGATCATCACGCGAACAGATGCATGATCACCAGGGCTCCCACTCCCACTGGATTCTTAGATTGTCAGCTGCGCCGCATAGACAGAGTACCTGGATACACTTATGATTAGGCGGAAGGTTTCTGGCCGGCAGCGTTCCCCAACATGCCGCGGCGTGAAAGCGTTGCCACAACAGGAACAGCGGAAGCAGTCAGGCTGTCTGAGGTTGTTGGAGGTTCCTTGAATGACAGAGCTCGAAAAATTAGATGCAGGACTGGAGTATGATTTTCAGGATCCCGAAGTCAACGCTCGCAAACTGCACGCGATGGCCGGCTGCAGACGGCTGAATGCTGTCGACCCGGCAGACGCAGCCGCACAGGAGGCTGCCGTCCGCGAACTGTTCGGATCCGCCGGAGAATCGCCCTGCGTACTTCCCATGTTCAACTGCGATAACGGAAAGAATATCTATGTGGGCGATGATTTCCTGGCGAATTATAACGTGACAATACTGGATATTGCTCCGGTACACATCGGCAATCACGTGATGATCGGACCCAGCACAATGATTATTACAGTCAACCATCCTCTTTCGCCAAGAGGGCGCCGCCAGCATCTGGGACAGGCCAAACCAGTAACAATTGGCAACGACGTGTGGATCGGCGGCAACTGCACAATTCTGCCCGGAGTATCTATTGGCAATAATGTCGTGATCGCTGCCGGTGCAGTGGTGACAAAGGATGTCCCGGACAACTGCGTCGTCGGCGGCGTGCCGGCTACAGTTATAAAACAAATAGAGAATGACCTGGGAGAGGATCAATGACCGATGTCAGCACTTGCCTGGGCAGCGTTGCTGCTCAGAGCTCACTCTCCTTTTCAGATCTGGCACTCCACTTCGGCAGTGTGCTGTTTTGTGTTAAGCCAGCGTGCCGCAGCAGGGATGTTGCTGGCGCGGAACAGATTTGTTTGGCCGAGACGGCATGTGGGTCCAACGCGAGTATCGGTTTTGAGCAATGGTCAGGCACAGGACGGGCCGACTGGAGCCGAGAATGTGCTTGACATCTGTTCTGTATCCTTGTACTTTTTTTGGATCCTTTTCTTATGCCTGTCACTCATGGCAGACAGTATGCCTGGCAAGCTGAGCGAAACATGTTCAGGTGAAGGTATCCCGCTCGACAAGTACGTTTCAGTCTTACAGACGAAGCTCATGAACACCGATGGTTAGCCTTGGCGACCTGTTTGTCTGTGGTTCCGATAGGACACATGTAATATCAACTATTCGGGCATGACGAAGCCGATACATCACCTGCTGCAAATCGCCTCTCGGATTCCCTGGCCTTCCTGCCGATGGTCCGATCCAGCGGCGGCGTCCACCCACATCTCGCACTGCGCTATGACGGTCTCCAAAGCTTCAGCAGCTTCTTCAGGCGGATATCGATATTTCTTCAGAAGACGGCGCACTTTACGGCGCATATCTGCCCGTGCTGACTCTTTTCTCTGCCAGTCAATCGTGCGGCTCTTTCGCAGCGTCTCAGTCAGCTCCTTCGTCATCGCCACGAGCTCTGCGTTCTCGTAGAAGTCTTTTACAGCCTGCGGCTTTGACAGTGCGTCGTAGAACGCCATCTCTTCTTCTGTGAGCCCCAGGTCCTGACCCTCCTTCCTGGCCTGCTTCAATTCCACGGCCAGCGCCAGAAGCTCGCTGATAACCTCCTCATTCGTAATCAGTCCGTTGATGTACCGGTTCATGATCTGCTGCATCCTCTCACTGAACCTGATACTTTTCACGAGATTGCGCCCTTTGTAGGCAGAGATCTGATCATTCAGCAGTTTCCGCAGAAGCTCCGCAGCCAAGTTCTTCTGGCCCATGGAAGCAACCTCCTGCAGAAACGACTCGTCGAACAGCGAGAACTCAGCGTCCGTTGTCAGCTGGGCAACACCGTCGCTTTTGATGCTCTGCTGCAACAGGCTGCTGATGCGTTCATTCACGGCCGGCAGCGACAGCTTGCCGCTGCCGCGAAGCAGCCTTCCGAGTGTCACGCGGACGGCTTCAAGAAAAGCCGCCTCAGCCCGGTCACTTTCATCCAGCAGAGAGCTGCACAGGGTCAGGGCCTGATGAAGAGCCATTGCACGGCTCAGGTATATTTCAGTCACCTGATCGCTTTTATTCTGGGCATGCTCCCTCCGGTTCTTTTCAAGCAGGTAATCAACTGCGTCGCCGATCAGCTTCGACACTTCGAGCTCGTTGCCTTTGATGCCCTGCCGGACAACAGAGTAATCAAAACCGTGCAGCAGATCGCGGCAGACAGAAAGCTCCTCTTCAAACTTGGGCAGCGCAGTTCTGGCGATATCCATGTTTTCAAAGTTGTCCTGATCCCGCTTGGTATACTGCCTCATAGCCGCCCGAAGTGCCTTTGCGATACCCACGTAGTCAACAATCAGACCGCCTTCCTTGTCCTCAAAAACGCGGTTCACCCGGGCGATTGCCTGCATCAGGTTATGTCCGGCCATCGGCTTGTACACGTACATGGTGGCCAAAGACGGGACGTCGAACCCAGTAAGCCACATGTCGACAACAATCGCTATTTTCAGCTCAGAGTCGTTGTCCTTGAACTTCCGGGCCAGCTCGTCCTTGTGGGCCTTGTTCCCGATAACCTTCCGCCATTCTTCCGGGTCATTATTTCCCTGGGTCATCACGACAGCGACTTTCTCTTTCCATTCAGGACGCAGCCTGAGAATTCTGTCATAGATCTTAAGGGCGATCTCCCGGGAATAGGCAACGATCATGGCCTTGCCCGTCAGCAGGTTCGCGCGGTCTCTCTCGTAGTGCTCAACAATGTCTGCAACCAGCGAGTCAATAGCCGTGTCCGCACCCAGGATGCCCTCCAGGCTAGCAAGGCTCTGCTTACTTTTTTCGATAACGGCCTCGTCAGCATACTGTCCCAGACGTTCATACTCAGCATCGATTGCTTCGAGCGTTTCCGGGTCAAGCTGTAGTTTGAGCACCCGGCTTTCATAGTAGATAGGACGGGTGGCGCCGTCTGCGACAGCCTGCGTCATATCGTAAATGGAGATGTAGTCCCCAAAGACCGCCTGCGTGTCTCTGTCTTTCTCGCTGATGGGCGTTCCGGTAAAGCCAATGTACGTAGCATTTGGCAGGCTGTTGCGGATAATCCGGGCGGTGCCAACCACGGCATGCGCCTCAATGCTGCCGTCCTCGTCCCGGCGCGCGACGATTCTTTCATTCAGCCCGTACTGACTGCGGTGCGCTTCGTCCGCAATGACGACAATATTGCTGCGCTCAGAGAGCGGTTCATCGTCTTCCTCGAACTTTTGCATCGTTGTGAAGAAGATGCCGTTCGCCTGCCGGTCTTTCAGCAGTTCCTTCAGATGTTTCCGGCTCTCTGCCTGCACCGGCACCTGCCTGAGAAATTCCGCAGTGCGCGCAAACTGTCCATACAGCTGATTGTCGAGGTCATTGCGGTCCGTGATAACCACAATGGTCGGACTGTCCATAGCGGCCTGCAGGGCGTGCCCGTAGAAGACCATAGAGAGACTTTTGCCGCTTCCCTGTGTGTGCCAGAACACGCCGCCCCGACCGTCTGTCGCAGATACCGTTGATTCCACTGCCTTACGGACAGCATAGTACTGATGGTAGGCAGCCAGGATCTTCCTGGCCGAGGGCCCATCCACATCGAAGCAGATGAAATTCTGCAGAATGTCCAGCAGCCGCGCTTTCTCAAACATGCCGGTAAAGAATGTCTCAAAAGCCGCCGCGCCCTGTTCCACAGTCCTGCCGTCAGCCGTTTTCCATTCCATAAACCGATCTTCACCTGAGGTTATTGTCCCAGCCTTGGAAGTCTCAAGATCGCTCATCACCAGAATCGCGTTGTAATGGAACAGATCCGGAATGTCGTGAATGTAGTTCCGGAGCTGGCGGTACGCAGCCGAAGCGTCCGTTTCGTCCCTGGTTGGGGACTTGAGTTCAATGACGACAAGCGGCAGTCCGTTCACAAACAGAACAATGTCCGGCCGTTTTGTTGCGGCACCCTCGACTCGCCACTGGTTCGCGGCTACAAAGCTGTTATTGTCTGGGGTATCGTAATCGACGAGCTTCACTCGCGCAGCACGCTGCTCACTTCCATCATAAAAGCTGACTTCCACGCCGGTCTGCAGATAGTCCGTGAACAGTCTGTTCTTCTGAATCAGTGAGCCGCTTCCGAGGTCTCTGACTTTCTGCAGCGCTTCATCGACTGCTTCCTGCGGCAGTCCTCTATTGATGCGAAGCAGAGCCTCCTGAAGCTGAGGCTCGTAGAGCGGATCGCGATAGTCCCGATCCACCTCCGGTCCATGCTGCCGCGTGTACCCAAGTCCGTTTTCCAGCAGCTGCATAACGGCCTGTTCGTACGTGTTTTCGTTGATAAGAGCAGGCATTTTAGGATTCTACAGCTGCGGCCACAGCAGCTTCGTCTACGAGATCGTCCAGCTTCACATTCGACACGTCAATCTCGCAGGACATAAGGCGGGGAAGGAGTGTATCACGAAGATTCCTCAGCACTTCATTTTGTTCCTCTAGGTTCTTTTGGACAGAAAAAAACGGCTCGCAGAAGGCGTTAAACTGCTCCAAAAGTGCGCGATCGGGAATACTGATTGGAACGTCACGCAGCACACTTCCAGAGATTTCTCTAAACGTAGACCCGCTCGCATAGCTTTCGATGTTGTCAAGATTTGTCTTTAGTGTCCAAAACACGAACGGCGTTCCAAAGCCCGCATGAGGCACGATTGACTTAAAGCCTTGATTAGTCGTTACTTCATTGGAAGCAATCGCAATATATCCGATCGGTGCTCTCGAAGAGAATAGTACAGTTCCTTGCGGCAATCTCTTCGCACTGCTTTTCTCATAGCCTAATTGTGATATGTCTCGCTCTCCCCGGCTTATAAATATTGCTTTGCTTCGCGACAGATCTTTCGGCGTTATCCATGGAATTCCATTTTTGGTGAAATACTCCTGATGTTTATTCGGTGGCGTTCCACCACCGACTACTGTTCCGAGCTCACCTATGGTTCCCATGCGAGATGATCCAGAACAACAGCTGAGCATATGCTCGAATTTTAGGCGTTCCTGCTCCAGCAAATTCGCGATAATCCGATCGTTCGTTTCGATTTTCTCATCGAGCACTCCAAGTACAGCAGCTATCCGGCGCTGGGTAATGAGTGGAGGAAGATAAATTTTCGTACCCTTTACTGTAGCAGTCTTTAGGTTATTTACTACTGAGCCTGTCGCCACGCTTTTAAATTGTTCTTGAGCTAAATTAGACGATAGAAAGTAATAAAGGAAATCTTTATTTAATCGAGCCTCATTACAGCGCAATCGAAGCCAGCCGTCATGAATGTATCCTGCAATACGTGTAATGAATGGCCGTCCAAAACTCATTGAATTGGATAATATAAGATCGCCTACTATGACCTCCCTTGTTTTTGGTATACCCGCAGGCTTAATCTTTTCATTAGCATGAATAAAGTATTTATCGGTTTCACTCACGTCGCCGATTTTGAGCCAGTTCAAACCATTTGGTTCATCGGTAATGTAATCCATTATTGGCCGAGGCGAACCGCCTCGCACGATTTCACAAACTTCGTCCAAAGAAATTGCGGTCCATGCACCAGTAGCCATTTTAATAGTCCTTGCGATGAGCTCTAATATAACTAAATTTCGTAGCCAATAGCCTCCAGGTTCTGCCGAATCATATCTTCCAACCTATGCGAGGTCTCGAACAGTTCTGCCAATTCAGAAGTAAGCGCTGCCATCTTTTCCTCGAATGGCACACCGTCGTCTTCCTGTTCCGCAAGTCCTACATAACGGCCGGGAGTCAGAACATAGTCCTGCGTAGCGATGTCTTCGATAGAAGCAACCGCGCAGAAGCCCGGTTCGTCCTCCAGTGTTCCTTCTACGAAGGCATTGTAGGTGCCCGCAATCTTCTTAATATCATCATCGGTCAGCTCGCGCAGTTTGCGGGAGACCATCGTGCCCATGTTGCGGGCATCAATAAACAGTGTCTTGTCCTTTTGCTTCTTGTCTTTTGCCAGGAACCACAGAGACACGGGAATCTGTGTCGTGTAGAACAGCTGTCCCGGCATCGCAATAATGCACTCAACCAGATCGTCATCTACAATTGCCTTGCGAATGCCGCCTTCGCCGCAGGTCTGCGAGGAGAGAGCTCCGTTCGCGAGAACCAGCCCGAGCCGGCCTTTGGGGGCGAGATGCCAGATCATATGCTGCATCCAGGCATAGTTCGCGTTGCCTGCCGGCGGCATGCCATACTTCCAGCGGGGATCATCCTGCAGCTTGTCCGCGCCCCATTTTTTGTCGTTGAACGGCGGATTTGCCAGGATAAAGTCAGCCTTCACCTGCGGGTGCTGATCATCGAAAAACGTGTCGGCATGGGCTTCGCCGAGGTCAGCGTCTATGCCACGGATGGCAAGGTTCATCTGCGCAAGCTTCCAGGTTGTTGGGTTTGAATCCTGGCCGAACACAGAAATGCCGGACAGGTTGCCCCCATGATTCTCAATGAACTTCGCAGACTGCACGAACATGCCGCCTGAGCCGCAGCAGGGATCATACACGCGGCCGTTGTACGGCTGCAGTACTTCCACCAGCGTTCGGACGATGCAGGACGGCGTGTAGAACTCACCCGCATTCTTGCCTTCCTTCTCCGCAAATTTCGCAAGGCAGTACTCGTAGGTGCGACCGAGCAGGTCTTTGCTCTGCGCCGCATCCTGCATCTTCACGTTGGTGAACAGGTCGACAACATCGCCAAGGCGCCGCTTATCAAGCTCAGGCCTTGCGAAATTCTTCGGCAGGACGTCTTTGAGCCGGGGGTTCTCTTTTTCAATGCTCCGCATGGCGTCATCAATAACGGAACCAATTTCCGGAGTATGTGCTGCCCTGGCGACAACGTCCCACCGGGCTTCTTCCGGAACAAAGAAAACCCCCTCGGCTGTGTACTCGTCTTTTTCCTCCTCGAATCCTTCGCCTTCATCTACCAGTTCCTGATACCTCTCGCTGAAGCGGTCGGACAGATACTTTAGAAAGATGAGTCCGAGGATGACAGACTTATACTCGGAAGCATCCAGGTTACCGCGGAGGACGTCCGCCGCTTGCCAGATCTCCTTCTCAAATCCAATTTCGCTTGTGCTTGTGCCGCCTGCCATCGATTCCTCCATTACCACTTGGATCCCGACTTGATTCGGCTGCCGCAATCTCTCCTTCAGGCATCCAAACTGATTACTATCACAAGGGTCGTCCGCTCCACCGGAAGGCGGACCCGATCACGACTATCGATCCTCCGGACCCGCGGAAAGACACACATATTACGTCTCCGGCAACGTACGCGCTGTACCAGTGCCAGCGAGCGTGATTCAGCTCACGCGCAACTTTGTGCAGTCCTGGCCAGTCCTGCCAGCGCGGCCGATGCCGAAACCTTGGGCGAGCTTCTCAACCTGCCTGCTGCCTCGCTTCAGTGCTGCCTGCCGCAAGTTTGCTCTGCAGTCATGCTCCTTCCCAACTTTGTTTTGTTCTTACCAGCTGCCGCCGCCGGAGCCCCCGAAACCACCGCCTGAGAAGCCGCCTCCGGAAAAACCGCCGCCACCGCCGCTGCTTCCCCCGCCGCGGACAGCGGTGAGATCACCCTGGGCCCGCTCGAGATTCTGAGATAAGGAGTTTACAAGGTACACAGTCGTAAACGTGTTCATATCTGTTCCGACATACCAGGTCGGATCTGGAACCGCTATTTCCTCGAACTGCCGCGCCCAGACGTCGGTCACGCCAAGCACGTAGGCAAAAGGCAGGATATCGTAGAAATACTCGGGGTGCTCACTGACCAGCATTTCCAGGCGGTCCTTTTCCGCCCGTTCAATGAAGCGGCGCAGCCCCAGAATCTGTCCCTGCCATCGCAGGCCTTTTTCCGTGTAAGTGCGGAGCGACGGTGCGGCCAGCAGCATGGGTACAAAAACCAGCACGGTGAGACCCGTCGGGCCGTATACAGCGCAGGATCCGGCCGCGGCAAAGGCTGCGGAGACTGCAATAAACAGCGTAACGAAGATAATGCTCAGGACCCGGCCGCTCTTTTTCAGTGCGTGGCGACGGAACGCGAAAACCCGATACACAAAGGCCAGCAGCAGGAAAAAGACGTAGATAAAAATCACGGCAGGAACAACCACAAGCGTATCATAGAAACTCTCTACCCAGGCCCAGGCAGCCAGCATGAGTGCCGGCGGCACTGCAGAAAGGAAGGTGCACACAAGAGACAGCGCCTTGGAGCGGGTCGTATAGATCTGGTCGTCTCCACGCGAGAACTTGCGCTCTAGCAGACTCACAGCTTTGGAGACTGTGCCGGACACCTTGTAGCGCAGGTCATGCACCGCCACCCGGTCGTCGTCTTCAAAGATCTTTTCAAACAGGATACGCTGGTATTCGTCCGCGTCATCGGGCAGATCAGCCAGGCGCACCAGGAGAAGTCCCTTCTTTTTCTTCTTCTTGCCCGGGTCCGGTGCCATCTGCACAATCTTCAGGAAACCCTTCGAGGCCCACCAGATCAGAAGGGACATGATGTCGCGGACATCAGCATGGCCGTCGGCAATGCAGCCGACGTCAGCAGAATTGAGTCCCTCCGGAGGGCCGAATTCAACCGTGACGACTGGACGCGTTCGGGCGCGGAATACTGCCCACAGAACAAACACGCCTCCGGCCAGCGCGGCGCACACCCACGGCAGCGCCGGAGCCGGCTCTGGTACGTAGACGTTTTCGTAGTAGCCATCCGGCAGAGCCAGCCGGATCCAGATGCCTTCATAAGCATCCAGCTGGCCTACGTAGCTTCCGGTAATGTCCGTTCCGTCCACGGCAAAGTGGAGCCGGGCCGGATCGTAACCTTCCGCTCCGTAGCCGCCAACGGAAAAGCCCACCACATCCGGATCAAACTCTTTGGGCATATGGACGGCAAACGTGATGTTGTCGATCGTCTGACTCCAGCTGTTCCCGATGATGGCGTAATAGAACATGTCAAAATCAGGAAAACCGTCTTCGCCGACGGCATAGTTATAGGAGATGGTGTAGCGGAGCGTTCGCCCGTCCACGAGCTCGTCCGGATCCCCGATGCGGATTGTGAGCGTGCCGTCTTCCCTGTCGGTTTCAAAGGGGCCACCCTCGATCTCGAGGTCGCTGACGTTGATTCGGTACTCCCGCGAGTAGTACTCGCCGTCCTGCTCGAAAAAGACATAGGGATCAAGCTCAAGCGTCATATACAGGCCGTGCGAGTAACTGTCCGGAGCGAACTTCATGTCGATCGTGTTCACTACACGGTAGACGTTGTCGTCCCCAACCGTAATATCGACGTCAAAGGCAGTTATGCTGGACGGATAGCCGTCTGCGGCAAAGGCGGGTGCCGGAAGGCAGAGAAAAAGGGCGCACAGCACGAGAAACGGCGCCCATATTCGTCTAGAATGCAACTTTGACATTCTGCAGTTCTCCGGGGTCCGGCACTTCGTAGAGCGGCCGGCGGGTAAAGCCCTGCCGGCGGGCAATGATGCTGGTCGGCCAGGTCTGGAGCCTCGTATTATAGAGCTTGACGTTGGCGTTGTAGTAGCGCCGGGCGCTGGCAATCTCCGATTCAATCTGCTCCAGCTGATTCTGCAGATTGAGAAAATTGGTGTTCGCCTTCAGATCCGGATACGCCTCCGCAACCGCAAGCAGGCGGGAAAGCGCGCCGCCGAGCTCCTCTTCACTTTTCTGCCGGGCAGCTTCGTCCGGGGCTGAAAGCACCCGCTCACGCGCCTTGGTCACACTGTCGAAAATCTCCGTCTCGTGCGCTGCATAGCCTTTCACGGCAGAGACGACGTTTGGAATGAGGTCGCTGCGCTTCTTCTCAAACACCTGAATGGTGGATGCCGCCTCATCAATGTCGTTGGACAACCGGATGAACTTGTTGTAGGCATGCACCGCCCAGATGATGATAATGACGGCCGCAGCCGCCACTATGCCGAGCACGATCCAGAGTGCTGTCAGATCTGTTCCCACTTCAGTCCCTCGAGTTTGGTCAAGACCTCTTCATCATACGAAGAAGTAGCAGGTATCCCAGTCAGGCAGACATGGGAAATGGCGCAAGTACACTTTGTACTTCTTGTTCATGCTGCTTATGTACAGCGGAATCTCAAACAGATCGTCATGATGGTGGTACGCCGCAATGTTGAGACGCGGCGAATTGCCGCGGATTACCGTCTGCGCACCGTGCAGTCCCTGCAGTTCACTGCCCTCAACGTCCATTTTGATGTACGTCGCACTCGGCGCCATCTTATCGATGGAATACAGATGGACCGGCTTGCCGTCTTCGGAAACGTGCGACTGGCGTCCCTCGGCGATCGCAAAGTCGATCCAGCCGTTCATCGCACCTATGGCTGAATTCACGCAGCGCACCCCTTTGTACTGCTGCGTATTGCGCTCCAGCTTACGGAAGTTATGCGGATCCGGCTCGAAGGCCATCAGGAACTTCCAGCCGCCGACTGCATCATACAGTTCGTGGACTGTGTCGCCGTCGTAGGCGCCGGCGTCCACGACCATCTCATGATTGGTAAGGCGCAGAAGATCTGTGTAGATCGACTTATCCCGCGGCACTTCACAGTCATACAGGTACTGTGGGTCCCCAGTGATCTTGAAATTCAGAATGTTCTTGAAGGTCTTCCGGCTGAGATCGTCTGCAAGCATGTCGTAGGCATTGCGCAGCCCCTCTGA
Source organism: Clostridia bacterium (assembly GCA_014805015.1). Lineage (GTDB taxonomy): Bacteria > Bacillota > Clostridia > Christensenellales > Christensenellaceae > JAAUYQ01. Next base: position 31,031 of record JAAUYQ010000047.1, read on the forward strand.
CTGCACATCGAAGAGTACCTGGGTATACGGCGTCCCGGAGACAAAGTCCAGGCACGGCTGATAGAGCTCCTGCTCTTCCCCAAGCTGCCGGATCCGGGCCATCACTTCCGGATCATGCGTGCCGAAAGCGACCAGGATGATCATGTCACCGTAGCGTTCTTTGGCCTCCTCGTAGGGCATAACCAGGTTTCCGCGGTAGGTCTGGCCGCGGACAAATTCGTCACTGGCAAAAACCGCATTGATGGGAATGTCACGCTTGTCGCAGGCATCGATGATGCGGTCGGCGCCGTTGCCCATGCCGTAGAGCACGATCGGTTTCTTTACTTCTGTCAGGTAATCCCAGAGAAAGGGTCTCTCGACCACAAGGTTTTCCAAGGCGTGCACTCCCATTCTGCTATGGCTGGCCGGAAAGCTGTCGGTACAGCGCAGCGCTGCCCCAGCATGTCCCGGTCCGCCCAGACGATGTCTTGCAGCCGCTTCGGTTCCCTGACGGCAATACGCCAGCCGGTCAGCTGCCAGACGCGGTGGGTAAACTCATGACGCCAGGGCCTGAGTCTCACCGCATCGTTCACTTCAATCCCGAGCCCCTCAAGCCGCCCGAGTAGATCTGCCTGTGTTAGTTCTCCTGCCCAGTTGAGCGGCTCATACAGTCCCGCAAGAAGTCCGCCATCGGGACGGCGCCGCAGTGCCGCCATATCCGGCGTAAACAGTGCTGCCACGGTGAGGACCGTCACGGGCTTGGCCTTCTCCTGCCTCGCTGCCGGATACCGGAGCGGATCTGCCTGCCCGGCGCACCAGGGTCTTAGCGGACACACGCTGCACTCTGCCCGCCGCGGCCGGCAGACTGTCTGCCCAAGCTCCATCACGGCCTGCGTAAAGACGTCCGGCTGATCCAGGGTAAGCATCGCTTCAAGCCTGCTCCTCGCAAGCGCGCGGCCGGCCTTCGAGACTGCCTCGAGTTCCGCTCCCTCGAGCCGCAGGGCAATCCGCACAGCATTCGCGTCGAGCGCCACGGCAGGCCTGCCAAACGCAATCGTCTCCACAGCAGCGGCTGTGTACTCCCCAACACCCGGCAGCGACAGCAGCTGCTGGTGATCTGCGGGCATCTGACCGCCGAACTGCTCCGCAATAACCTTCGCGGCTTTGTGCAGATTGCGGGCCCGCGAATAGTAGCCGAGGCCCTCCCAGAGTTTGAGGACCTCATCTTCCGGTGCCGAAGCCAGCGTCTCTGGGTCCGGAAAGCGTTCCATAAACTGCTCGAAACGCGACGCAACCGTCTCCGTCCGCGTCTGCTGCAGCATGATCTCCGAAACCAGCACACGGTACGGACTCACGTTGCGGCGCCACGGCAGATCCCTCGCCCGTCCGGCGTACCAGGCTGTCAGTGCTGATCCTGCCTCCCGCAAGCTGTCAGGCTTTGACGCTGTCCTTGATTTCGCCGTTGGTGCCAATCGTCACCACCTCAAGCGGAATACTCTTGCCGCTCGCCTCAATCGCCTGGCTCACCGCATATTCGATGCCGCCGCAGCAGGGCACTTCCATACGGGTTACCGTGACCGAACGGATGTCGTGCTGCTTGAAGATTTCCAGCAGTTTGTCCGCGTAGCGGGTGTCGTCGAGCTTTGGGCAGCCGATCAGGGTAATTTTGCCGTCCATGAAGTCATTATGGAAGTTGCCGCGGGCATAAGCGGTGCAGTCGGCCGCCACCAGCAGGTCCGCGCCATCAAAATAGGGCGCTCCCGCCGAGACAAGCTGCAGCTGCACCGGCCATTGCTGCAGCGCAGTTACTGGAGCTCCTTCATCGCGGCGGACCCGGCCCTTGGGTTTCGGCGCAGCCGTCTCCTTCTGCTCATGCAGCTCATGGCGCCTCTGCGCGGCGCGCTGCAACATGTGCCGCTTAACAGCAGTCTCATCAAAGGGTGCTGCCTCACGTACTTTGAAGTGGATCGCATCCTGCGGACACGCGGGAAGGCAGTTGCCAAGACCGTCGCAATAGTCGTCGCGCAGCAGCCGCGCCTTGCCGTTAATAAGCCCGATGGCGCCCTCGGCACAGGCGTTCACGCACAGGCCGCAGCCGTTGCAGCGCTCCTGATCTATCTCAATAACTCTCCGTTCCATCAACTTGCCTTTCTAGCTGGCCGCCTGCTCCTGTCCGGCAAACTGGCTGTTCCACAGCTTGGCGTAGAAACCGCCTTTCTTCAGGAGTTCCTCATGGCTGCCCTGTTCCACGATGCCGCCGTCCTTCAGGACCAGGATAATGTCTGCCTCACGGATCGTGGAGAGCCGGTGCGCGACAATGAAGGTCGTATGGCCCTTCATCAGCTTGCCGAAGGCCTCCTGGATCTTCATCTCCGTCCGGGTATCGATGTTGCTGGTCGCCTCGTCGAGGATCAGCATATGCGGCCGGGTGATCATGACCCGCGCAATGCACAAAAGCTGCTTCTGCCCCTGCGAGACCACACTGCCGTCATCGGACAGAATCGTGTCGTAGCTCTCACTGAGGCGCCGGATAAAGCCGTCCGCACCGGCCTCCCTGGCCGCTGCAACAACTTCATCCATGGAGGCGTCCGGCCGGCCGAATGCGATATTGTCCTTTACGGACGCCGTCTTCAGCCACATTTCCTGCAGCACCATGCCATACTGCGCGCGCAGGCTGTCGCGGGTGATATCATCGATATTGATGCCGTCCACGCTGATTTCCCCGCTGTTGACGTCGTAGAAGCGCATCAGCAGGTTGATGATCGTCGTTTTGCCGCTGCCGGTCGGGCCGACAATGGCGACCCGCTGACCCGGTTCAGCACACATCGAAAAGTCCTCAATGAGCTTCTGCGACGGTACATACGAAAAGTATACATGATCCATGCAGACCTGTCCTTTGGCATCCTCCAGAACGACTGCATCCGGCGCATCCGGCGTGACGTTCGGCTCATCGAGAATCCCAAAGACGCGGGCCGCGGAGGCGAAGGCCGTCTGCAGCTCGGTCACCACGCCGGAAATCTCATTGAACGGCCTGGTGTACTGGTTGGCGTAGAGCAGAAAGCTCGAGAGCTGGCCGACATTGAGCGTGCCGCCGATCGCGGCCACGGCACCGGTGATACCGACGCCTGCATAGACCATGGCGTTGATGAAGCGCGTGGTCGGGTTGGTCATCGAGGAGAGAAACTGGCTCTTCACACCGCTCTTGTGAAGCCGCTCGTTAATCTCATCAAACTTCTTCTGGGCTTCCTTCTCATAGGCAAAGGCCTTGACGACCTTCTGGCCGGCAATCATCTCTTCGGCGTAGGCACTGATTTCCCCCCTGAGCTTCATCTGCTCCTGGAACGTCCTGTGCGAGCCGTGTGCAATAAAGTAGGCAACCAGCAGGCTGACCGGCGTGATCAGCACTACGACCAGCGTGATCATGGGGTTGATGGCCAGCATGAAGATGAGCGTGCCGGCAATCGTGACGATGCCGGTGAACAGCTGCGTGAACCCCTGCAGCAGCCCGTCCGCCACCTGATCGATGTCGTTGACGATCCGACTGACAATATCGCCGTGCGCGTGCGTGTCGATATAATTAAGCGGCACCGTCTGCAGCTTGCGGAAAGCCGCCGTGCGCAGGTCTTTCACCGTATTGTAGGCAACGGTGTTCGTGAGCCGGGTCATCGCGCAGGTTGCGAGCGCACTGCCGGCCACAACGAGGGCAATGTAGCCCATATAGGGAAACAGAGCCTGCATGTTGACATCCCCGGGGGCGACGATGCAGTTAATGGCGTCACCGATCAGCACGGGTGCCAGAAGCTGCAGGCCGACGCCCACAACAGCACACAGCAGCGCCAGCGCGACCTTGCCGCGGTAAGGCCGGATAAAGCCGAGCAGACGGCGGATCACTTCGCGGTTCATGCCGCCTCCTTTTCTGTCAGCTGCGACAGGCAGATCTCGCGGTAGACATTGTTCGTCTCAAAGAGCTCGTCGTGCGTTCCCACTCCGGAAACAGCTCCCTCGTCCATAACGACGATCTGATCGGCACTTCGGAGGGTGGAAGCGCGCTGAGAGACCATGATCGTGGTGATGTGTCCGCCGCCGTAGGCCGCGAGAGCCTTCCGGAGCGCCGCATCCGTCGCAAAATCGAGAGCGCTTGCACTGTCATCGAGAATCAGGATCTGGGGATCGCCGACCAGGGCGCGGGCGATGGTGAGGCGCTGCCGCTGCCCGCCTGAGAGATTGCGCCCGTCCTGCTCCACGTAGCGGTCAAGGCCGTCCGGATGATCAAAGACGAAATCGGCCTGCGCCACAGAAAGCGCTCTTCGGATCTCTTCGTCGCTCGCATTCGGATCACCCCAGCGCATGTTCTGGCGGATTGTGCCGGCAAAGAGCTGCGCATGCTGCGGCACAATACCAATGCGGGAGCGCAGAACGTCGAGCCGGTAGTCTTTGACGTTTTCTCCGTCCACATACACGGCGCCTTCCGTGGCGTCATAGAAGCGGGCGATCAGGTCGACGAGCGTCGACTTGCCGCTGCCGGTACCGCCGATAATGCCGATCGTCTGCCCCCGCTCAAACTTGAGATTGATATTCCTGAGCGCATACTTTTCGGCACGGCCGCTGCCGTCACCGTAGGCAAAGCAGACGTTCTCAAACTGCACGGCAGTGGGCACCTCCGGATGGCCCTCCCCGCTGCCGCCGGTGATGCTCGGCTTCGCGTCGAGGACAGCCTTGATCCGGGTTGCCGAAGCACCGGCCCGCGTGAACAGAATCACCAGGTTGGCCACGACCACCAGGGCCAGCATGATCTGGTTCATGTACTGCACCAGCGCAAAAATGTCACCCTGGGCGAGCAGTCCGCCTTCCACGTTGAGACCGCCAAAGTACAGAATGGCGATGATGCCGAGGTTGACGATCGCGAAGGTCATGGGATTGAGCAGGGCTGAAATGCGTCCGACGCGAACCAGCGTCTGCCGGAGCTCTTCGCTTGCCTGCTCAAACTGTTCCTCTTCCGTCTGCTGCTTCGAGAACGCCCGGATCACCCGGGTGCCCGAAAGCGTCTCGCGCGTCAGCAGGGAAACATTGTCTAGAAGTTTCTGGGCCACGCGGTAGAACGGGACTGTGCGGGTCATGATAGCGTAGAGAACGAGCGCAATGACAATCGCAGCAGCAATAAAGATGAGCGACATATACGGGTCGATGATGAGGGCCATGACAATGGCACCGATCACGAGGAACGGGGCCCGGATCGCCAGCCGGATCAGCATGGCCACAGCCTGCTGCAGCTGATTGACGTCATTAGTGAGCCTTGTCACCAGCGACGGCACACCGAACCTGTCAATCTCCGCCTGTGACATCGCATGAATGTGCGCGAACATCTCGCTCCTCAGAACAGTGCCGAAGCCCTGCGAGGTTTTTGCTGCAAAATACTGGCAGATGAGGGCGCTCGCGAGGCCCGCCGCTGCCAGAGCAATCATCAGACCGCCCATACGGTAGACGTAATCCGTATCGCCCCGCGCAATACCCGTATCGATAATATCGGCCATGATGAGCGGGATAATGAGCTCAAACACGGCCTCCACCAGCTTGAAGAACGGACCCAGGAACAGCTCCTTGCGGTAGCCTCTGAGGTACCTGAACAGACTGAACATATGCCCTCCCACGCCCATTATGGACCGTCCTGTGCCGGGGCCGCAACAACGCAGCCGCGCTGCGGATCCTCAGCGGCGCTCCTTGAGCGGCACATACTCTTTCTTTTCCCCGACAGCCTTGTACGCCGGACGGATAATCTTGCCGTTGGAGATGAGCTCCTCAATCCGGTGAGCACTCCAGCCGACGATCCTGGCAATGGCAAAAATCGGGGTGTACAGCTCCGGCGGCAGCCCGAGCAGCTCATACACAAAGCCGCTGTAGAAGTCCACATTGGCCGAGACGCCCTTATACATGCGGCGCTCTTCCGCGATGACCTTCGGCGCCAGCCGTTCCACCCGTTCGTAGAGCTCGAAAGCCTGGTGCTCACCCTTGGCGTCAGAAAGCTTGCGGACAAAGCTGCGGAAGATGTCCGCTCGGGGATCGCTCAGCGAGTATACGGCATGCCCCATGCCGTAGATCAGACCGGAGCGGTCAAACGCCTCCCGGTTGAGAATCCTCTTCAAGTAGTCCCGGATCTCATCTTCATCTGTCCAGTCCCGGATGTGCAGCTTCATGTCGTCAAACATCATCGTGACCTTGACGTTGGCGCCGCCGTGCCTTGGTCCTTTCAGCGAGCCGAGGGAAGCCGCCACCGCCGAGTAAGTGTCGGTTCCGGAGGAACTCACCACATGGGTCGTAAAGGTGGAATTATTGCCGCCGCCATGCTCCATGTGCAGAACCAGTGCCAGATCCAGGATTCTCGCCTCAAGCGCCGTGAACTGGCTGTCCTCACGCAGCATATGCAGAATGTTTTCCGCCACCCCGTATTCCGGTTTCGGATTATGCACGTAAAAGCTGTTGCCGTAATCGTAATACTGATGGGCCTGGTAGCCGTACACGGCGATCATCGGGAAGCGGGCAATGAGCTCCAGACACTGCCGGAGCACGTTTGGGATGGACGTATCGTCCGGATTCGGATCATAACCATAGAGCGTCAGCACACTGCGGGCCAGGATGTTCATGACATCCTTGGTCGGTACCTTCATTATAATGTCCCGGACAAAGTGCTTGGGAAGCTGCGTGAAGTCCCGCATCATCGTGCGGAACTCGTTGAGCTGCAGCATGTTCGGTAGTTCGCCGAACAGCAGCAGGTACGTGATCTCATCGAACCCTTGGCGCTCGTCCGCCATAAAACCACGCACCAGGTCCTTGATTTCGTGACCGCGGTAAAAGAGCTGTCCTTCTGTCGGCACCATGTTGCCGTCCACAATGTCGTAGGCCTTGATCTCACCTATTTCCGTAAGGCCGGCCAGCACACCCTGGCCACTGATGTCACGCAGGCCGCGTTTGACCTCATGCTTCGTATACAGTTCCTGTGGAATCTGGTCGTGGCTGATGCACAGCTCACTCAGACTGTCGATCTGTGGACCATAGTGTTTCAGAAGCTCATAGGCCATGGCAACCTCACTTTCAGATAGAACCGGACAGGCAAGCAAAAACAGAAAACCGGCCCCGGACAGGCCGCGAAAAAATCCCCATTTAGGTATTATACAGCAGAAGGCAGCAAATAGCCTGTAGGAAATAAGGCAGCAGAAAAAGAGTGCCCGCGGGCAGCACGAAAGGCCGCAAAAGTGCGCTGCGCGGCGCGGGACTGATCCATTTTTCGCTGCGCAGCCCACAGAACGCGCCTGTCCCCACCAGACTGCCTGGATATCGCAGCCCGATGAGGCCTAACCGGAAACGGCCTGTGACTTCTCCGAGAGTTCCTCGCGCATACGCTCCACCTGCGCTCTCTTGGCATGCAGCACGCAGCCGCCCGCATGATCGCCTGTCAGCATGCCGCTTTCCCGCAGGCCTGCAAAGAACCTCGAGTTCAGCGCCGTCCGAAGGGATGTCTCCCGAACGTTCGTATCTGAATAAGGCGAAAAAGGGCACGGCTCGACATCGCCGTGCGAATTGATGTAAAAAAGCCCCGGCCGGCCGCGATGCACCCGCTGGATGCTTTCTCGTCGCCTGGAAAAGAAAGCAGCACTATAGAGTCGTGCCGGTTTCGGGCTCTTTGGATGCCGGATTCAAGCAGTTCTCGCTCAGTGTCTCCCGGTGCCAGAGCTTCACTTTCCGCATCCATGGGCACATATTCCACATAGACTGCCAGCCTGCAGCCGGCTTCTGCCAGATCTGACAGGAAGGCATCCGAGGTGACCTCCTGAACATTTGCGGAAGTGACAGTAACCGAAACGCCAAACGGAAGTCCCAGCTTACGGAGCCTGTCCATGGCGGCACGGGCACGCCTGTACACGCCTTCGCCGCGGCGCTCGTCCGTTTCCTCCTCCCCGCCCTCCAGGCTGATCACCGGCACCAGGTTGCGGCACCGGCGGAAAGTGTGCAGGGTCGCGTCTGTGATGAGCGTACCATTCGTGAAAACCGGGAACAGAATGCTCTTCACCTTTCCGGCGGCTCTTATCACATCCGGACGCATCATAGGTTCCCCTCCGGCAAGAATGATGAAGCTGACGCCCAGGTCGGCCGCTTCGCGGAATACCCGGAGCCATTCGTCTCCGGAAAGCTGCTCCACCGGAGCGGTATCCTGCGTGGCAGCGCTGCATCGCGAATAGCAGTCGGCACAGTGCAGATTGCAGCTGCTGGTAATGTCGCAACCAGAAAGGCAGGAATGTGCTCGCCTCTTTTTTCCGCCCTCAGCCGCTTCTTCGAGGCTTTCTGAGCCGCTGCCGCAAAACCGACCATGAAGGCGGCCTCTCGTGCATCGAACATCGCAGCCCTTATCGCATCGGCTGTGACACGTTCCACGCTCTCAGACAGGTACGTCTGCAGATCAAAGTTGCTTTCTTTCACCGTTCCGCCTCCAATACGCTCTCTGGCTGGCTCGCTGCGTCTGCATTTCCTCTGCTCCACCGTCAGAAGACGCGCTTTGCATCGCACGAATCCTCGCAGCTTCGCTCCTGCAATCATTATTGCCGCCGAATAACTCACCTGCAAGTCGGCGGCTTGAAATTCAGAGATGAAGGCCGCTGCTGCAGCGTCCGGAGCGAGAACTCCATGTCGTCGTGGCTTTCCAAGCGGGTCGACATTTCTGAGCGCACACAACGCCTCAGCTTTGACCAAGCCCATGCCGCGCGTCGACCTTATGTCGTGAGGCGCTGCCGCCGTGCTTCAGCTGCAGTCTTTTGGTTAGCCTCCAAGCCTTCTGTCACCGCTGCCAGGCTGGCAGATTGATCTTGTGCCGCTGCTTTGGCGGGCCGCGATTGTCCCGGGAACAAAAAGGACTGCAGCAAGTGCAGCCCATAGTCGTTCTGTTCGCTCTCACGCAGACGGCGTTCCGCTGTGTGCGGAGACAAGGACCTGCATAACAGTCAGTTCAGACAGTATGCGGTCATGGTCGAGCCGCCGCATCTCCTGTGCGTGCTCTGCCGCAGCCTCCAGCTGCGCCCGGCGCTGCGCCGCCCTTTTGGCATCCCGCGCTGCATTGATAGCATTGACCTGCGCCACCCGTTCCGGGGAATCCCCGCCGCCGCAGATGAATGTCACTGTTCCATCATCATGAACCACAACACCGCAGGGCTCAAATGTGAGTCCCCTGGCCGCAGCCTGCGCCGTGTACGTCGGAATCATGTCAAAACAGTGATCAATTGCACCCTCGTACCAGGCAGCGACTTCTGGGTCCCGCGCCATCTCCGACACGATATTCGGGGCAATGACCACGTCGTCCCCATGCATTGCCCGGCCGGCTCGCTCCAGCGCGTCCGGATCCCGCGGGATGCTCTCCACGCGGAAGTGGGCGCCATATTTGCTCTGCAGATGCTGAACATACTCAGTTTCGCGCGCAGCTTCTGCCGCCGAGGCAAAGCTGCTCTGCCCGGCGACCCGATCCCGGATACCTGGATACGCCCCAAAGGCTGTTCCCTGCAGTGCCGCCCCCTGAATCTGCATCTCTTCTCCTCCTTATAGTCTTTCCTGACTTGTGGTCTTCCTGAGGGCAGTATCGTGCGCGGACGGCTTTGCCGGAAACGTTGCCGTCTGAGAAGCTTTGGTTTCGCACTGAAAGGCCCTGCCTCACGCCCCCCGTGCGGGTACTCTCCTTGCGGCACTGAACGTACCAAGGTCCTCCCAGGCAACGCGGCCCGGAGTGAAGCCTGCACCTTCATCCAGGTTGGAGCTGCACCAGGAACATCGGAGCCGCAGGTTCTGCTGCTGCATGGCACAGCTCCAATCTCAGCATTTCGCACCTTTGGCGGCGGTGCCCTGCGCTCGTCAGGAGAGTGTGTTTCATAAAATGCACGCAGTTTGCAGTCTTACCCATCCCGAAATCCGCTCTATACGGCAATATCCATCTTTGAAGCTTGCTGCTTCACATCAGGTCTCTGCCGCTTCTCGCAGCGGCATCTTCTGTGATCGCCACTTCAGATCATACCGGACTGGGCTGTTACACATTTGTAACAGAATCGTTACATCCAGCCATTTATCGCTCAGTCGTGCGGGACTGCATCGTTCATAAGCGTCCTGAGCGTCCAGACGGGCCGGAACGGCCCTCCTGCTCTTATCGTCTTTCTTATGACAAGCGGACCGCTTGCGGCCCAGCTAGGAGGTAATGTCATCCATGAGAATCCGGTACTACGTAATTTTGCTGGCACTGCTGGCTGTCTTCTTTTTCTGCGCCTGTGCTCCGCCCGCAGACAATACTCAAATGGAAATCGTGGGCGGCGCCGACGGACCGACTGCAGTCTGGGTCGCCGGTGAGCTTTCATGATGTCCGGGGGCTGCATGCGCAGGTTCAGACATGCCAAAAATATATTTGAACGGATACGCGAGCTGCCGTCTTTTAAGAAGGCAGTTCTTTTTTTGTTCCTGCGCAGCCCCGTCTTCCCTCCCATGATCTTCTTGTCCGCGGGCCACTGTAAATCTATAATTAATTTCAGATATCCCGTGGGCGCAGATGTCCGATCCGGATGATGTGCCGTTCCGGCCGGACCGGATGCGTGGGCTCAATGGTCCCGCAGGCTTCCGGTGCAGTTCGCCAGATCCCGGCCTTTTCGCGTAGAAAGGAGAGTCGCTGGTTTGTACCGCCTCCGGCGGTGCCATGCCTGCGCAATATGATGGATACAATCATAACAATTGAACGTGAGTTCGGAAGTGGAGGGCGCGTGGTCGGCAAAAAACTCGCCGAACGCCTGCAGATACCGTTCTACGACCGGGATCTGATTGCGCTGGCCTCAGAACGGAGCGGACTCTCCTGCCAGCTGCTTGAAGGCGTCGACGAACAGCCGGTCAGTCTGTTTCTGCAGACCTGTTCGACCATGGCCTTTACCGCGGGCGGCCGGGTTTCCCTGCCCACCGAGATCTCCCTGAACGACAAACTCTTCTTCGCCCAGGCGGAGGTGATCAAGAGTCTGGCGGCTGAAGGACCGTGCGTCATTGTGGGCCGCTGCGCTGACTACGTGCTCCGCGAGCACAGCAAAGTCGTCAGCGTCTTCATCTATGCAGACCTCACCTACCGCATTGAGCGGGCCGTGAATGTATACGGCATTGACCGCAACCGGGCGCGCAATACCGTCCTCAAGGCCGACAAGAGACGTTCCAACTACTACAGCTATTATACCAACCGCGACTGGAACCGCTCGCAGAGCTACGATCTGTGCGTGGACAGCACGGTGCTGGGCCTTGACGGGACAGCTGCCCTGCTGCAGTGCCTGGTGGAAAGTGTCGACGCCAAACCGACCGTATAAAGCAAAATCCGGATGTGAGCAAAAAAATACAGCCGCCCGCGCGGCTGTTTCTTTTTTGCTCAGACCATCATGTCAATCTGGTTCGGGGAAGCCCCCACATCGAGCGAAAGCATCTGCTCGACCAGCATAGACGAGATGTCCTCCATCGCATCCATCTCCATCGCCATCACACCCGTCGCGTACTGCGTCGCGGTCTGCATGGCCTGCATATCCATTGCACTGCTGACAATGGCGCTGCTGATATCCATTTCAGCCTCCTGATCTATTCCTGGGCGCACAGACTGCGCCGCCTCCTATGCGGACTCTTCCCGCAATGCGTCAAATGCCTGGTCCATATCGTCCATCAGATCGAGGACGTTTTCCAGTCCAACCGAGAGACGTACACACTCTCCCGGTACCCCCGCCGCCCGGCGGGCTTCTTCGGACAGCTGCTGATGCGTGGTTGTGGCCGGATGTGTCGCCAGCGTCTTGGCGTCCGCCACATTGGAAACATTGGAGATCAGCTTCAGGTTATCCATCCACTTCAGCGCCGCTTCCTGTCCGTCCCGGAAGCCGATACTGAAGATGCCGCCGCAGCCCCGCGGATAGTATTTCTTCGCAAGTTCCGCGTACGGACTGCCTTCGAGCTCCGGATACTTGATCCAGGCAATTTCCGGTCTGCCCTGCAGATATTCAATGATCCGGCGCGTGTTCTCCACATGCCGCTCCACCCGGAGCGACAGCGTTTCCACACCCTGGATCAGCAGGAAAGCATCGAGAGCGCTCATGCAGGCACCCATATTGCGCAGTGCCTGGGCCCTCACCCGGAACACAAACGGCGCTTCGCCGCCGTCCTTTGCATATTTTAGACCGTGATACGACTCATCTGGTTCCGTAAATGACGGAAATTTGCCGTTTGTCCAGTCGAAGGTACCGCCGTCCACAATGACGCCGCCCATGGTCGTTCCGTGACCGCCAATGTATTTGGTGGCTGAATGGACGACAATATCCGCGCCGTGATGGATGGGCTGCACAAGATACGGCGTGCCGAACGTATTGTCCACGATGAAGGGAATCCCGTGGCGGTGCGCGACCTCAGCTACAGCCTCAAGATCAATCAGGTCCGCATTGGGGTTGCCGATGGATTCCGCAAACAGACACTTGGTGTTTTCTGTGATCAGTTCCTCGAACGCTTCCGGACTGTTGTCCCGCGTAAAGTGCGCCGTAATGCCCATGTCCGGGAAAGTGTTGGCCAGAAGGCTGTGCGTGCCTCCATAGATTGTCGGAGAAGAGACGATTTCGTCCCCAGCTTTGAGAATGTTCAGAAGCGCGTAGGTAATCGCGGCCATACCGGAAGCGCAGGCAACAGCACCCTTGCCGTCCTCAAGCGCTGCCATGCGCTTTTCGAAGACGTCCACCGTCGGATTGCCAAGCCGCGTGTAGATCGGTCCGCCTTCCCGCAGGGCAAATCTGGCCTCTGCCTGCGCCGTGTCGTCAAACACAAAGGCCGTCGACTGGTAAATCGGGACCGCCCGGGCCCCCGTGACCGCATCGGGCTCGAGCCCGGCGTGCAGTTCCATCGTTTCAAAACGCATATGTCTGTCCTCAGTCCTCCGGAGCAGTCGCTGCCACAAATTCACGTTCAATAATCTGACCCGGTTCGTTGTCGCACAGCGACACAATCACAGAGACGATCAGACCGGCAGCAAAGCCCGGTACCATCTCATACAGGCCAGTCGGACCCGCCCAGAACACGTTCCACAGAATCGAGAGTACGAAACCGGTCAGCATGCCGGCAAAAGCGCCCCACTTGGTCATTCGTCTCCAGAACAGCGCCAGCAGCACGACTGGACCGAACGCTGAGCCAAAGCCGGCCCAGGCGAACGACACGACGGACATGATGGATGTTTCCGGGTCCAGGGCAAAGAGGGCCGCAATCACAGCAATACCCATCACGCCGATGCGTCCGATCCACATCAGGCGCCTTTCCGGAATCTCCTTTTTGGAGAAACGGTCGTAGAGGTCCGACGTGATCGCTGACGAAGCCACCAACAGCTGACTGTCTGCCGTACTCATCACGGCTGCCAGAATCGCCGAGAGGAAGATGCCAGCCACCACGGGCACAAACAGATTCTCGGTCATCACCAGGAACACGGTCTGCGCCCCCGCAGCATCTGAAAACATATCTGGATAGTAGCAGCGTCCGACAATACCCACCATAATAGCGCCGATCAGCGCCAGAAAACTCCAGGTGACGGCGATGCGCCGCGAAGTGCGGACCTGGCGCGCTTCCCGTACCGCCATGTAACGTACAATGACATGCGGCATGCCGAAATATCCAAGACCCCAGGCCAGATTGGAGACCAGAACAACCCAGGAAATCGTCTCGCCGTCTGCCGTCTGGAACGGATTCAGAAAGCCGGGCCCGATGCTGTTCGCCATCACAGCAACTTCGGCGGCCCCTCCGAGCTTGCCGATGGCAGCCAGAGGTACGATGAAAACAGCCACCAGCATCAGCAGACCCTGGAAAAAGTCCGTCCATGCCACTGCCTTGAAGCCGCCCATGAACGTATAAATGATGATGACCACAGCACAGATCAGCATACCCCAGGTGTAGTTCATGCCCGGAAACACTGTCTGAAACACGATGCCGCCGGAAACAAAGCCGCTTACGACGTATGCCGTGAAGAATACCAGAATGACAATAGAGCTTATGATGCGCAGCAGTCCTGACTCATCGTGGAAACGGTTTTCGAAAAACTGCGGGATCGTAATCGAATCCCCAGCCTCGTAGCTGTAGCGGCGCAGACGCCGCGCAATGACGAGCCAGCTCGCGTAGGTGCCGATGGCCAGGCCAACACCGATCCACATTTCGCTCATTCCGAGCAGATACAGGGAACCCGGCAGACCCATCAGAAGCCAGCCGCTCATGTCTGAAGCCTGCGCCGAGAGCGCAGCCACCGCCGGATTCAGCTGCCGGCCGCCCAGCATATAATCCGAAATATTGCTGGACCTCTTATAGAAATACAATCCAATCAGCAGGACGAGGGCAAAGTACCCAATAAATGCCCCGACGATTCCCCAACTCATCCGATATACATGCGGCAGCACTGGCGCTGCCTTCTCCTTTCTCATCTTTGCCGTTCTGGCGTAAAAAGCCGCGCAAACAGAGGCGTACACCCAAACGGCACACGCCCCCCTCATCCGGCAAAAAGCCATATAGCAGTATATTATATCCCGGGGCTTCGTTCTAGACAAGTCCGACATGAGCTGCTTGCAGCAAGACTTCGCTTGTGTTGATTGAGCACGTCAGGTTCACGTCCAGATGCTGGTATAATGTTTTCAGAGAATACCGCAATCCTTTCAGCTGGAGGTAGACAATTGCCGGACGAAAAAAGGCTGCGCACAGCGGACGAGATCATGCGGACGCAGAGTCTCATGGATGATCTTCTCGTGGCGCTCTTCTTTGAGCAGGACTCGCCAGAAGCGAAAGCAGCGCTTGAGGAGATCCTGCGGACGATACTGAACGATCCCAAGCTTGTGGTGGAGCAGTATCATGCAGAGCATGTCCTGACGAATGCCGGACATCACAGCGTCCAGATAGATGTCTGGGCACGGGACGGCAGCGGACGTCAGCTGGCACTGGAGTTGCAGAAAGTGACAGATGACGAAGAACTCTACCCCCGAGCCGTTTTTGAAGCGGCAACAATGGTGGTTCATTCACTGCCGGCCGGTCAGCCCTATTCGGATCTGGACAAAACCATTGTTATATTCATCACACAGAGGGATCTGGAGGGAAAGGGCAAACCCGTCTACTGGTACAGAATGGTGCAGGAAGATGATCCTGCGAAAGTCATGCCGAAATCCTCTGAATGTCTTTTTGTGAATGGAAAGAACCCAGACCGGTCGACGTCCCTGGGCAGGATCATTGCAGACATTCAGGAACCTGATCCAGACCTGATCCAGACAGAGGCACTGCGCCGGCGGATGAAGATGTTAAAGAGCTCAAACGAAGGGAGAAAAAAGATGGAAGATCTATTGGCCATAGACCGGGCTGAAACAGCAGCTCAGGCAACCCTGCAGGTGCTGTATGGACTGGTAGGTCGCAAGAAGCTTACTTTGGCAGATGCAGCTGAAGCGGCTGACATGACTGAGAATGCGTTCGTGGAAGCAATGCAGGCGTATGAAGCTTCACAGAAGAGCTGATCTTGGAACTGGCAGCACTTGTTGCGATACTCAAGATACAGCAGAAAGAGTTCGATGAGCGGCATGTGCTGATTCATTCATAAATCAGCTCGCCAGAAAAAGCCGCGTCTGCTGATGGAGCGACTTTTTTGAGACGCAGAATCTTGCGGTCCATCGGCCGTTCCACCTTGCCTGATGAGACCGATGCACGCCAGTATGTTGCCCGGCCTCATCGCCTTCACTTTTATATTTGAATTCACTAGGCAGTGAACTGCATTCCTGCGCGATGAAGGATCTGCGCCAAACAGAATATCTGTTTGTGAATGAAAGGGATTCAGACCGATCTACAGCTTTGGGCAGGATCATTGCAGACATTCAGGAGCCGGACCCAGACCTGATCCAGACAGAGGCACTGCGACGTCGGATGAAGATGTTAAAGAGCTCGGCAGACGGGAGGAAAAAGATGGAAGACCTGCTGGAGAAATATGTGAATGAGAGGAATGCCGAAGCAGCAGCTCAGGCAAACCTGCGGTTGCTGTATGAAATGGTGCACGACAACGATGTTACCTTAGAAAAGGCTGCGAAACGCGCTGACATGTCCGAGGATGCATTCCAGGCGGCTATGCAGGCGTATGAAGCTTCACAGAAGAGCTAATCTTGGAACTGGCAGCGTTCGCTGCGATAACCAAGGCAAGATTCAAGCGTCGCAGCGGGGTACAACTGACCGCCCTGCTGCTTGATCTGATGGACTGGTCCGCAATTTGCGGGCCTTTTTTCTTGTCAGAAAATTGCTTGAGATAGACCATTTGCCGGATCTGGCGCGGCAGTGCACTTCGCTGTCTCCACCAGAGCTGAGCAAGAGATGAAGCACCCAGCTGCAGAGGAGGTGAGAAATCATGCAAGGACCGAGGAATGGTGTGCGAAAAGACGGAGGGGAGATTCGGAGGAATATTGTAGCAGTACGCTTGACCGAGCGTGAGAAGCTCGCCGTAAATACCGTGGCACAAAATACCGAACTCAAGCATCTATTTTCCAGCGGCCAGACTCGTCTAAGAAGACACCGCCCGATCTCAGCCCGCCGGGAACCAATCCACAATTATCGGAACACATTCCGCTTAACCAGAAAGTCTCATGTTTGCCAAAGTATGTCCCGTGCCGCCGTTTCGGACAAGCCAGCATTCGGCACTGCACAGGGTCGCAGCCGCGTCAGAAGTAGACTGCCGAATCTTGCATATAGTCCGAAATCGTACTAATATGTTTCTTGTACGAAATCGTACCAAACTGTTCAGAAAGGAACTCCTCTGTGGATATCTCTGAGTGCCTGCGTCGTATCACCCGCGGGTTCAGCGGCTACGAAGCGGCAGGCCGCGAAGCTGCCCGAACCGCCGGTATGTCTGAAAGCGCGCACATTATTCTCTATATGCTGCTCCTGTTCGGCGGCACTCTGATGCTGACAGATCTGCAGCATCTGACAGAACTGCCAAAGCAGACGATAAACTCAGCGCTGCGGCATCTCGAGCAGAGCGGCTGCATTGCGAATGAAAAAGTCGGCGCCAGGAAGAAGCGGATTCTGCTTACCGCAGGCGGAAGGGCCCTGGCTGAGCAGACCGCTGGAAAAGTCATTGACCTCGAAACGGAGATTCTCCGAAGCTGGAGTCCGGAGGACCGACAGAAATATATAGAGCTGAGCGAAGACTACACGCGCAAATACATGGCCGGCATCCGGGCGCTAAGCGCCGCCGGCGAACAGAAGGAAGGGCGAGGTAAGAGCAGATGACAGTGCAGCTTTCGGATCATTTTACGCCGGGGCGCCTGCTCCGCTTCACACTGCCTTCCATTCTCATGATGGTCTTCATGTCCATCTACAGCGTTGTGGACGGCTATTTTGTGTCCAATTTTGCCGGCAAGACGGCACTTGCAGCTGTGAACCTGGTATTTCCCTACACAATGATGCTGGCTGCCCCAGGACTGATGCTCGGCACCGGCGGCAGCGCTCTCATCGCCAAGACACTTGGCGAAGGAAATCACAGACTCGCGGAGCAGCAGTTCTCGCTCTTTTCATACTGCGCTGCGGGGATCGGCCTCATGCTGACAGCAGTCGGCTATGTGAGTATGCCGGACATCTGCCGCCTGATGGGCGCAGACGGACAGCTGCTCGAGGAAGCTGTTCTGTACGGCAATATTCTGCTGATCTCCCTGCCGGGCATGACTCTGCAGTTTGCCTTCCAGAGCCTGTTCGCGGCTGCCGGCCGGCCGCAGACCGGCCTCGCCGTGATCGTCGCTGCCGGCATCGCAAACATCGTTCTAGATGCGCTGTTTGTGGCCGCCATGCATCTGGGGATCGCCGGTGCTGCCTGGGCGACTACTGTCTCTCAGCTCATGGGCGGCCTCATCCCGCTCGGGTACTTCGGCCGGCCGAACCGCAGTTCACTGCGTCTCGGCCGCACAGTCTGGATGGGCAGGGCCGTCTGGCAAGGATCGCTCAACGGACTCAGCGAACTGCTCTCCAACATATCCTCGTCGGTCGTCTCCATGCTCTACAACACGCAGCTGATGCGTCTCGCCGGCGAAAACGGCGTAGCCGCCTACAGCGTGCTCATGTACGTAAACTTCGTGTTTGTCGCGATCTTTGTCGGATTCGGCGTCGGCGTGAATCCCGTCGTCGGCTACGCGTATGGTGCCCAGAACCGCCCGGAACTGCGCAGCCTGCGCCGCACCAGTCTGCTCATCGTGGCCGTCTTCGCGGCTGGCATGACCGTTCTCTCCGAGGCTGCAGGCCCCGCCATCGCAGACGTCTTTGTGGGCTACGATCCGGAACTGATGGCCATGACCTACAGGGGCTTCGCTGTCTATTCCCTATCGTTCCTGTTCGCCGGCTTTCCTATCCTCGGTTCGGCGTTCTTCACCGGGCTGAACAACGGTCTTATCTCAGCTCTCATCTCGGTCATCAGGACGCTCGGCTTCGAAGTGACCATGATCCTCGTCCTGCCGCAGCTGCTCGGCCTCGACGGCGTCTGGCTGTCCGTGGTGGTGGCAGAGGTCTGCGCTACCATCGTCACCTTCGGTCTCTTTGCCGCGTGCCGGCGCCGCTACGGCTACTGACGTGCGGCAGTCCTATTTGTCTTCCTTTGAATGGTGCTCTGCCCAGTCCCGCTTCAGGCAGTCTATAGTCAGTCCGCCGATACCGTAGTTTTCGTCAGGCAGTTCCCGGATCGTTACGCTGAAGAACTTCTGCGGCACCCCCATGGTCTCGGCCGCCGTAACCGTCAGGCGGGCTATAAGTTCCTCCCTCTGTTTGTCCGACAGTTTCCCGCACTCTACTGCAATATGCGGCATGCTTTTCTCCTTTCCCGCTGCCCTCGCAGCATCTGCTTAGCTACATAGTAGCAGAAGCAGCGGCAGATTTCTGCGCGGCCTGCTTTCCAAAGACGGCTCCACCTTCCTGCCGCTCATCACGACGCGACAGGCTTTCACGACGGACTGCTCAAGAAGATTCCGCTAACACGCGATACTGTAAACAGAGACCCGAACAGATCTCTGCCACAGGAAAGGAGGTCCGCCGGCGACTGCCGGCGGCATATGCATGGACAACACCATTCACGTCAATACAACCAGCCGGCTGATGCACGCCTTGATCCGGCAGCAGCGGCCCGCTTCCGTTGAGAGTTCTTTCGGAGACGCTCTTGGGCAGGCTGCTTCCGCCCGCGAAGACTACAAGCACTCCATCGAGAATCAGATAGCCCAGATGAAGGTCGACCCTACCCGGACAAGCGACAATTTCCGGATTTCGATCTCAGATGACGGGTTCGAAGCGATGCGGGCGGACCCGGAATACGAGCAGTTCGTTCTCGATGCAGTGCGCCGTGAGCTCTCTGCACCCAACCCGCTGCATTCGCTCACAGGCTCATCCACCGTGATTCTGCGTTTCGGCAGCGAACCGCGCCAGTTCCGTGCAGATTCTTTACCACACGGGGACAGCGCTGCCGAAATCGCACAGGAAGGCGACAAGAAAACCTGGTGGGAAGAACGCATGGAACAGCAGGAGAAGTCTGCAGAGCTCGATGAGAAGATAGCGCAGGTACGCGGCGCCGCGAAAAGACTTGCGGCAGCCAAGCTGCAGCGCGGCGAAGCCGTTTCCGCAGCCGATCTCTCTGCGGCTTCTGAAGTCCTGACACTGCTGCTCGCAGAATTCCTGGCGACTCCGGAGCTCTGAGTGCAGCTGCGGCAGAAAAAAGGACGGCCGACTGTGGACCGTCCACCTTATGCTGTTCAGACGTCTTCTTCAGATCGTTTGTACGCTTCCGCTCTTTCCACGTAAGCCCGCACCAGGTCCTTCTCGCCTTCAATCTCGTCTTCCCGAACTTCGCGTGTGACCAGGCTGGGGCTGCCGAGCGCCACCATCCGCGGCGGCACCTCCTTGCCCGGCGCCACGAGCGCTCCAGCGCCGACATAGGCTTCCTCGCCGATCACGGCTCCATCCATGACAATAGCACCGATGCCGATCAGGGCATTGCGGCCAACCCGGCAGGAGTGAAGGTTCGCATTGTGCCCGATTACGACGTCTTCGGCCACCGTGAGCGGCATATCCTCTGTCGTATGCAAAACGGCATTGTCCTGCACATTCGTGTTGGCCCCTATCGTAATTTTGGCAATATCCCCGCGCAGTACGGCATGCGGCCACACATTTGCGTGCGGTCCGATCTCCACATCCCCGATCACGACTGCACTGTCGTGCACAAACGCCGTCTCGTCAATCTGAGGTGCCTTGCCGTCAAGCTTCTTTATCATCGTCGAACTCCTCCCGATAGGTTTTCATCGCGATCGCCGTCTCCAGGCGGCGCTTTTCTGTTTCACAGCCCACGTCGTAGGGAACGCGGATGTTCCCGTTCGCCATGTAGGCGTTTGCTGCGCAGCCTCCGGAACAGTAATACTTCGCCCAGCAGCTGCTGCACCCCTTCTTGGAAAATACATGCGTGGATTCAAAGGCAGAGCGGATCTGCGCATCCGGCTCTTCCGGGCCAAAGACGCTTCCCATCCGGAACTTCTCATTACCGGCAAACTGGTGACACGGGTACAGACTGCCGTCCGCCGTGACCGCGAGATACTCGCTGCCGGCGCCGCAGCCGCGCAGCCGCTTATTTATACACGGACCGGAGTCCAGATCAATCATAAAATGAAAAAAGTTGAACGCATCGCCCTGCTTTTCCCGCTTCAGGATCTCGCGGGCCAGCACGTCATATTCATGTTTGAGGATCGGTACATGATCAAGCCGGATCGATAGGTCCCCCCCGCTGAGCACTACCGGCTCCACACTGACCTGGTCAAAGCCAAGATCCACAATTGCGAGCACATCGTTGGAGAAATCCAGATTGTCCGCGGTGTAGGTGCCCCGGATGTAGTACTCTTTGTCCTGCCGGCCGGCCACAATGCGCCTGGCGTTCTCAACCACTTTCTTCCAGGTCGGAGCGCCGCCGGCGCTGCGGCGGCGCGCGTCGTGCACTTCCTCGCGGCCGTCGATCGAGATGACCACATTCTTCATTTCGCGATTGATGAAATCGATCATCTCATCGGTCACATGATAGGCATTCGTTGTCAGGGTAAAACGGAAAATCTTGTCATGCTTCTTTTCCAGTTCGCGCCCGTAGGCAACTGTCTCCCGCACGACATCGAAGTTCAGCAGCGGTTCACCACCGAAAAAGTCCACTTCGAGCTGGCGCCGGTTCCCGGAGCTGGCAACCAGGAAATCGAGTGCCGCCTTCGCTGTCTCCTCGCTCATGACGGACCGTCCTCTGTGGTATTCGCCGCCCTCCGCAAAGCAGTAGTCGCAGCGCAGGTTGCAGTCCTGCGCCACCAGCAGGCAGAGTGCCTTCACGACCGGTTCGTTGAATTTCGGGCCGTCCTCGGCGTCTGCCGGCTCCGTATACAGCAGCCCGGCATCGATCAGCTCGTGAATCTCCTCGAGCGCCTCGCGCACGTCTTCGCCGAGATCCGCGATGATCTGCTCGTCGGACTTGCCGGCGTTCATGAAGGAAAGTACCCGCATGGCGTCCCGGTCAATCGCGTGCACTGCACCGCTCTCCACGTCGAGAGCCGCGTACTTTCCGTTAAACTCTATCAAATGCACCATAGGCAAAAAGAACTCCTGGTCTGCGAGGCAAAAAAAGAGCAGCTCCCGTCGGGGTGCCGCTCCGAAATCCATCTTTTCAGATCTTTTTTTCGCACTTTTGATTGGCCACCGTGCAGCTGGTCTTGCACGCTGACTGGCAGGAAGTCTGGCACTCTCCGCACCCGCCTGTCATCAAGGTATCCTTCAGACTGCTTTTCGTGATCGTCTTGATGTGCTTCATCCGAATCAGGAAGCCTCCTTATGTTGTTATTTGGGTGCCTCTATTTCGGCGCCGCCTTCAAAGCTTTCTACGGAAGCAATCGCGCTCTTTGAGATAACGAGCTTCGTCTTGTCCGGTCCGCATTCCATGGTCACCAAATCTTCCTTCAGGGATACGATTCTGCCGTAAAATCCACCGATAGTCTTGATCTGGTCGCCCACCTTGATCGAGCTCATCATCTCTTTGAACTTCTTTTCCCGGTTGCGGTTGGGAACGATAATCATTACGATGAAGATCACGATCAGCATGATCGGCATGAGCCACGTTATCAAGCCGCCCGCGCCGGCCTGGCCGCTTGCCGCTGCCGCACCGGCAGTAGAAACGGCTGCACCTGTACATGCAGGCATTCAATGCACCTCACTTCCATAGCTGTATCGTCCTTTGGACTCGAACACATGATAACGGAACCCGGTATAGTACGTCAAGCTGCGCGCTTCCAGGACCGCCAGAAATCCGCACGGAAAGCCGAAAATCTGTCTTCCAGAATTGCACTGCGTATACTTTCCATAAAGCGGATCGAAATCTCGACGTTGTGAATGGAAAGCAGCACCGAAGCCAGGATCTCGTTTGCCCTGAAGAGATGATGGATGTAGGCGCGCGTATGGTTTTTGCAGGCGTAGCAGCTGCATCCCTCCACAAGCGGCGCGAAATCGTGAGCAAAACCCGCATTCCGGACCACCAGACGCCCGGTCGGCGTGAGCGCTGTGCCGTTTCTGGCCATGCGCGTCTGCGCCACACAGTCGAACATGTCGACGCCGCGCGCCACGCCTTCGACCAGGCAGTCAAACGTGCCGACGCCCATCAGGTAGCGCGGCCGGTCTTCCGGCAGTACCTCGGTGACCACGTCGAGCATCGCATACATGAGATCAAGCGGTTCTCCGACCGAGAGTCCGCCGATTGCATTCCCGGGAAGGTCAAGCGCCGCTGTCCGCTCTGCAGATTCCCTTCTGAGCTCCGGATACATACCGCCCTGCACAATCGGGAACAACGCCTGGTCGCTGCGCTTTTTGGCCTGCCGGCAACGCTCTGCCCAGCGAAGAGTCCGTTCCATGGAATGCTTCACATACTCGAAGTCTGCGGGATACGGCACGCATTCATCAAGCGCCATCATAATGTCCGCCCCGATCGTTTCCTCAATCCACATAACCTTTTCCGGCGTAAAGAAGTGCCGGCTGCCGTCGATATGTGAGCGGAACTCCACGCCCTCTTCAGACAGTTTGCGCAGGTCCCCGAGGCTGAAGACCTGAAAGCCGCCGCTGTCCGTCAGAATCGGACCGTCCCAGTGCATAAACTTGTGCAATCCCCCGGCTTCTTCCATCACGGTCATACCTGGACGCAGATACAGATGATAGGTATTTGCGAGAATGATCTGCGCTCCTGTCTCCCGGACCTGATCACTCGTGAGCGCCTTGACCGTGGCCTGCGTGCCGACCGGCATATACACGGGAGTCTGCACGGTGCCGTGGGGCGTTGTAAACGACGCCGCGCGAGCGCCGCCGCTTTTCGCTTCCAAGGTGAACTGAAAAGACAAACTCATTCCTCTCTGATGCTGTGCTATCTGATGCTGTGCTAGAATACGGATGGAACCTTCTTCCCCAACCAAGTATATCACGCCCCACAAGGAGGACCTTTTACATGGAATGGCTCCGAGCAAACGGACCCGGGCTGCTGCTCTGTCTGATAATCTCAGTTCCGGCCTACTGGCTGGGCCTGCTTGTCCCGGTTGTCGGCGGACCAGTCTTCGCGATTCTGATCGGCATGGTGCTCGCACTCATCATCAGCCGGCGGGACCACCTGCAGACAGGCATCAACTTCACGTCCAAGAAGATTCTGCAGTGGGCCGTCATCGTGCTTGGGTTCGGCATGGACCTTGCAGAGGTGCTGCTTACCGGCAGCCGCTCGCTCCCGATCATTCTCTCCACCATTGCGATAGCTCTGATCCTGGCGTGGATCATGCACCGCGCCCTTCATATGGAGAGCAAGATTTCCACGCTTGTCGGCGTGGGCTCCTCGATCTGCGGCGGCTCGGCCATCGCTGCCACGGCTCCTGTGATCGACGCCGATGATGCGCAGATTGCGCAGTCTATCTCGGTTATCTTCCTGTACAACGTGATCGCCGCGCTCATTTTTCCGTCGCTCGGGCAGCTGCTTGGGCTGTCAAATGAAGGCTTTGCCCTTTTTGCCGGCACGGCCGTGAACGATACCTCTTCTGTCACAGCAGCAGCAACCGCCTGGGACGGCATGCACGCAAGCGATACACTCTCCCAGGCAACAATCGTCAAAATGACGCGCACGCTGGCAATTATCCCGATCACACTTGTTCTGGCATTCGTCCGGACCAGCCGGGAGAAGAAGGCCGGCAGCTCCGGAGGCGTCAAAGTCAGCCTGAAGCAGATCTTTCCCTGGTTCGTGCTGTGGTTTGTTGTGGCCTCTGTCATAACGACTGTCTTTCAGCTGCCTGCTGAGGTCACCTCGCCGCTGAAAACGCTGAGCCGCTTTCTCATTGTTATGGCTATGGCCGCCATCGGTTTTAATACAAATATCGTCAAACTCTTCCGGACGGGCGGAAAACCTATTCTCATGGGGCTCGTCTGCTGGGTCGGCATCGCAGCGGTTTCTCTGCTTATGCAGCGAGCTCTTGGCCTCTGGTAGAAAAGACCGACCGGTGCGGTCCCCGAGAACACGCACGTCCAACCTGCCCAGCTGGAGTTCCCAGCAGTCTCAGGATTCGGACGGAGCTGCAAATGCTGAAGTGCAGCGCAGACTGCAGAAGCTTCTTCTGCCTTTCGTCTGAAGCAGCAATCTGCTGTGCTATGCCTTCGCAGCTCTGTGGATCCATTCGCCATTTGTACTTCCGTCTGGCCGAATATTTCTGCGATCTGCCTCACCGCAACTCTGTCGCTACGCGCAAGGTTGCAGACACCCTGCTTGAGGGAATCGATCGCGGTATCCGCACGTTCGCGTCCCTTGGCCGCCTGCTGCTCCGCTTCCTGCCTTTCTTCTGCAATGATCTCTGCCATTGCCTGACACATATCTACCGTGTTCTCCTCCCTAAAGTTTTTCGTCAGCTTTATGCGTGGACTCGTGACCTGCTCAATCACTTGTGCTGCCCGGTATGGCATCGCTCTGAAAGTGGCATCAGTATTCAGCAGTGTCCGAATCTTTTCCTTACTGTTGGCATGACGGATGACGGATGAAGTGAAAGACCTGCTGCAGACTTGACGTACAGCTCAGCAGCTGCTCGTCCGTCAGCAGCGCCGGCTCCAGGATGATCAGCCTGTTGTCGTCCACCAGCCGCTTGTCCAAATCAGAAGAAAAGTCGATGTTATCGTGCAGACACCCCGGTACCTGGCACCGGTCCGTACTCCAATCACAACGATCGTGATCACAGGTTTGAGCTTCACGCCGGCTGGCAGCCCGCTTCGGAATTCCTTCGGGTATTTTCCATCGCCACCGCTACGTGTACTCAGCTGCAGTATCTGTCACGAATAGTTCACATGTTCGGCCAGGGTCACCCGCACCGGAAGCGCGTAATCCACGTAATCCTGGTTCTCGAAACCCAGGATAACAAAATCGGTCGCTCCGTCTGTGGGGCCTTCCATATGTGCTGTTTCCAGCAGATCCCACTCGCGCAATGGCCGAGATCCTGCCTTTTCATCCCGGCGCACCAGAAAAGATCACTGCTGATTCTTCTGGGTTCCGTTCCTCCAGCCTGCCTACCTTGAGGTCTGGCACGGCCAGACGGATAAGATCCCGGATTTCCGCTTCCTCCCCACGCATATACTGCTTGCATACGAGATCTTTTATTCCCACGATCTCCCCTTTCAGTTGGCCTGCCTGGCCGGGACGTGTCCACAAGCTGGTTCCGCCGTTCATGCTGCCCTGGCCGGCCTCATGCCGGCGCAGCTCCGGGTTCGGGTGGCGCTCGGCGCTCCAGAAACGCCAGCACAATGGTCACACTCGCGTTCCGTCGCTCCGTTCTCTGCAGTTTGCGCTCAATTCCAGTTTATGGCACGTAACATCTGGCACGGAAACGGACACCCATGTCCTCCGCGATCTTCCTGCACTGCTCCACCTTCTGTTCCCCGATCAGATCGACGACGGAAAGGGTCACCCCAATTCCAGCATCACGGGCCTTGCGCGCAAAGTCCTGCAGCGCCTCCCAGCTGCGCTCCCCATAGCGGCTGGCGCACAGATCCTGGTATGCCCGTGCGCTGGCTTCGTTCAGACTGATGGAGACTTCGTCTATCAGGCCTGCGAGCTCCGGCACGATATCGCGGCCGTTGTAGAGGCTGCCGTGGCCGTTCGTATCCAGCCGTGTACGGCCGCCGTATCCCTTGACGTACCTTGCAACCTCGAGCATCGTCCCGAGACGCATGGTCGGCTCGCCGAATCCGCAGAAGACCACACTGGCCGGCTGCGTCTGCTCCAGCTCTGAGATGATCTCGGATGCCTCCGGTTCACGCTCAAGCCACAGCTCGTACGGTCCCACACCTGTGCCCTTCTGTCTTACGCAGAAGGAACAGTCGTTCGTGCACTGGTTCGTGAGATTCACATATACTGCGCGCCCCAAATCATACGTATACGTATCCATGTTTTTTTCGTTCCTGCAAGCCTCATGCTGGCTGCTGTAACGCAGGCACTCTCCTTTCGAAAAACGCACCCGTAACAGCGCTGATGCGGAAATCCTTCGCAAGCGCAGTCTGTCCGCCCTGCATTCATGCGCCGGGCTTTCTGGATCTTGTCTGGCGCTCCCCCCGGAAACTATTCGGACCGAGGCAGGATTCCACTGGCCGCCAGGCGGAATACACGCTCAGCATTCTCTGCCGTGGCACGTTCGATGGTGCCTGGATCTTCCCCACGGACCTCTGCCAGCTTTTCTGCCACGAGGCGCACATGGCGCGGATCATTCCGTTTGCCGCGGTGCGGAACTGGGGTCATGTACGGACTGTCTGTCTCAATGAGAAGACGGTCAAGCGGTACTGCTTTGGCAGCCTCGAGCGGCTTTTTGGCGTTTTTGAACGTGACGGCACCGCCAAAGGCAAGGTACCAGCCGCGCCCCAGCAGTTCACGCGCCGTCTCCACACTGCCGGAGTAGCAGTGCATCACGCCCGTTACCTCTGGGTATTCGCGGAGAATCTCCATCGTGTCCGCCCAGGCCTCGCGGGTGTGGATAATGACCGGAACCTGCAGTTCTTTAGCCAGCGCCATCTGTTCCCGGAACACCTGCTTTTGCACATCCCGCGGGGAAAAGTCGTAATGGTAATCGAGTCCAATCTCCCCAAGGGCAACCACCCGGGGCCGCGAGAGCAGCAGGCGCAGCTCTTCTGCGGTCTCATCGTTCCACGTTTTCGCGTCGTGGGGATGAACGCCGACAGCCGCATAAATTATGGGCGATTTCTCTGCGAGGTCTGCTGCTGCCCGGGAGTCTTCCAGATTAGTCCCGCACTCAACGTAGGCCGAAATGCCGCTCGGAGTAAGATCCGCAATGACCGTCTCCCGGTCCTCATCGAATGCCTCGCTCAGCAGGTGGGCATGCGTATCAAAGTACATATTACTTGACCAGCAGTCCGTCCGGTGCATCGGCCGTCAGGAGTTTCGTATCCTTGCCTTCGCCGACAGCCAGCAGCATGCCTTCTGAGAGAGTGCCCCGAAGTTTGGCAGGCTTGAGATTTGCAGCAACAATCACCGTTTTGCCGACCAGGTCTTCCGGTGAGACGGCCTCCCGGATCCCGGACACAATCTGGCGCGTTTCATCGCCCATTTTTACCTGGGAAACCAGCAGTTTGTCCGATCCCTCGAGCACTTTGCTTTCGAGCACAACGCCGGTACGGAGCGCAACTTTCTGGAAATCATCAATGGAGATCTGTGACGGCGGCTCTAGCTGTTTCGTCTGCTTTTTCTGTTTGGGCTTCTTTTCCGGCTGCGGCTCCGGGGCTTTCTCTTGCCGGCTGCTGCGCAGCTCCTCAAGTGCAGCCAGTTCGGCTTCAAGGTCGAGACGCGGGAAAAGGGCTTCGCCCTTACGGACATGCCGGCCGGCAATCGGGGCTCCGAAGATGCGGATGCTCTCAAAGGACTGCAGTTCCTCTGTGTCTACACCGAGCTGAGCAGCCATTTTTGCTGCTGTCTCCGGCATCACGCTCTGAATCGCCACACTCACGACCCGCAGACCCTCAGCGAGGTGGTACAGCACGCTCGCGAGCCGCTCTTTCTTGTCTGGGTCTTTGGCAAGAACCCAGGGTGCCGTCGTATCTATGTACTTGTTCATGGCGGAGATGAACTGCCAGGTCTCCTCAAGCGCCTCCGAAATCTTCAGATCGGCATACTTACGCTCCAACATAGACGGAATCGCCTCGGACATCTCCACGAGCACGCCGTCCACTTCCGGGTCCGGGGCTTCGTCCGCCGGGATCACACCATCGAAATATTTTTCAATCATGGCAACGGTGCGGCTCAGCAGATTGCCGAGGTCATTGGCGAGGTCCGCGTTAATCGCGCCAATCAGCAGTTCGTTGGAAAAGAGCAGGTCGTTGCCAAGTGGCGCCTCCCGCATCAGGAAGTAGCGCACCGCGTCCGCGCCATAGCGCCCGACCAGGATCTCAGGATCGACAACATTGCCCTTGCTCTTGCTCATCTTGCCGCCCTGCAACGTCAGCCAGCCGTGCCCGTAGACCCGCTTCGGCAGATCCTCCCCGAGCGCCATCAGAATCGTCGGCCAGGTGATCGTGTGGAACCGCACGATTTCCTTGCCCACCAGGTGCAGATCGGCCGGCCAGTACTTCTCAAACAGAGAATCGTCATCCGACATGTAGCCGAGCGCGGAGATGTAGTTGCTGAGCGCATCGAGCCACACATACATGACATGGTCGCCGTCAAAAGGCACCGGAATTCCCCATTTGAAGCTGGAGCGTGACACGCACAGGTCCTCCAGCCCCGGGAGCAGGAAATTGTTCATCATCTCGTTCCGCCGCGATTCCGGCTGAATGAAGTGCGGATGCGACTCTATGTACTCGATCAGCTTCGGAGCATATTTGGACGCCCGGAAGAAATAAGCATCCTCTTTCAGTCTGGTGACCTCTCGTCCGCAGTCCGGGCACTTGCCGTCCACCAGCTGCTGATCCGTCCAGAACGATTCGCACGGCGTGCAATACCAGCTCTCGTATACGCCCTTATAGATGTCGCCCTGGTCATACAGTTTCTGAAAGATTTTCTGTACGGTATCCATGTGCCGCGGCTCTGTTGTACGAATAAAGTCGTCGTAGGAGATGTTCATCAGCTCCCACAGGTGCTTAATGCCCTCCACAATGCCGTCCACATATTCCTGCGGCTCCATGCCTTTTTCATGGGCAATCTTTTCAATTTTCTGCCCGTGCTCGTCCGTACCGGTGAGGAACATCACGTCCTGGCCAAGCTGCCGATGAAAGCGGGCCAGCGAATCTGCCGCAGTCGTACAGTAGGCGTGCCCGATGTGAAGCTTGTCACTTGGATAGTAGATCGGCGTCGTGATGTAGTATTTGTCGCTCATGAAGTCTCCTCCGTTAAAAAAAGCGCTTCCCCGGCGGAAAAGCGCTTCCATATTTCTAAATCTCACAGGCCCTGCTACTGAATGACGCCCTCACTGTATTCCGGCACCACGTCGAACATATCCTCACGGGTGCAGTACTCCAGGTCGTCGTAGAAGTGCAGTGACTTCAGATATTCGTAGCTGCGGCAGCCCGCCAGAGCTCCCAGAATGTTCTTGGACGCCTCCCGGTACAGCTTCAGGCTCACTTTGCACAGGTCGTCCGTCTCGATATTCGGATCAATCTCCATCAGCCGCTCGAGAATGCATCCCATCGCGATAATATCGTCTGTGGAGAATTCGCCATCCATGCCCGCGCACACCATGACAATATCGCGCCCAAGTTCGTAGGCCCGCTGGGCAACTGCCGTGGCGTTGATAAAGGTGCCCACCAGAATGTGCTCAGCACCGGCCAGGCTGCGGATCGCGACGGAGCCGTTTGTCGTGGCATACAGGACCACCTGATCTTTCACCCGCTCCCGGGTATACTCAAGCGGCGAATTGCCGAGATCAAAACCCGCGACCTTCTTCGCATCCACTTCTCCGCCGAGAATCACGTTTCCTTCCGAGATCCGCTTAATTGCCGCCGCCTCGTTGGGTTCGTTGGCCGGCACAATCCGGTCGCAGCCGTTGTGCACCGCAGTGATGATCGTTGCTCCAGCGCGGAGCGCATCGACCATGATGGCCGTCTTTCCCTGAATCTGCGTCTTGTCCAAATCTTCGTATACGGCTATGCTGGATACTTTCATCGGACAGAACCATCTGTCTTTCTTGTCAACATACTTTCTTATTATAATAGTCCGCCGCCGCGTATTCAACCGCAGCTGTCAGAGCGACGGTGTGAAGTTCCGGGGGCAAACAGCAATTTTTGCTCCCCGGGATGAAATGTCAAGCCAGGGGACTTTCATTGGGCGAAAAATAGCAATAAAATAGGGACCATATAACTACAATCA
>JAAUYQ010000048.1 GCA_014805015.1 Clostridia bacterium
GGCTTTGATCCTTACCTGAGTGTTGACCATGCCTGGCACATCTCGCGCGGCACGCAGCGGGCCGTGAAACTGGAGGAACTGCTCACAGAGTCTGACTTTATCTCCATCCACATTCCCCAGACCAAGGACACCATGAACTACCTCAGTACGCCGGAGTTTTCCAAGATGAAACCGGGCGTGGTGATCGTCAACATGGCGCGGGGAGGCCTCGTGAAGGACGTGTCCCTGTTCGATGCCATCGACAACGGCATCGTCCGCAAGTACATTACGGACTTCCCGTCCGCGCAGATGATTGGCCGCAAGGGCATTGTGGCTATCCCGCATCTTGGGGCTTCCACACCGGAGAGCGAGGAAAACTGTGCAATCATGGCAGCACAGGAGGTCAGGAGCTACCTCGAGACGGGAACCATTCAGAATTCCGTCAACCTGCCGCCCTGTGCCGTGGAACCGATCACCCAGGAGCGTCTGACGGTCATCCATAAGAACACGCCCAACATGGTCGGCCAGATCACACGTGTCATAGCCGCAAGCAGTATGAACATCGCGGACATGGTCAATAAGTCCCGCGGCGAGTACGCTTACACAGTTCTCAACCTGGATCACAAGCTGACGCCTGAGGTAACAGATGCCATTGAGGCAATTCCGGACGTCATCAAGATCCGTGACCTCTGATCTCAGAATCGCAACGGCTCCTGCTGCATTGCTCAGCAGGAGCCTTATTTGATGGCTCCTGTTTTTGCTGTGGGAATTCCGGGAGCGGCACCGTTCTACAGCTTCGCTTCCAGATGCGTTTCCGTCAGCGAGTACGTAACTGCGTTGCCAGTTCTCGTTCGCCTGACAGAGCCCGTATCCAGCAGTTCTCTCATGGCGCGCTGCACGCTCCGCTCACTTTGACCGATTGCTTCAGCAATCTGGTGTGTAGACATCTGAGGTCTGCGTGCGAGAAGCGCCTGTATGCTCTGCTTGCTGTCTGTGGTGCGATTTGCGCCGGCTCCCTGCCTTGCAGTCCTGCCGCCATTTGGTTCCAGTACCCACCTCTCCGCAGGATCAAGCCGAATAATGCTGCGGTCCTTAAGCGCGGTCAGGAAAGCCTGTGTTTCGCTCCGTGCCCTGCCGAGTACATACGTGAAACGTTCTGTTGTAGCAGACGTCTCGGCTATAAGCGTCATGACAACTGCCTTTTCCTGATAGGACAGTGCATCATATCCGGGAACTGCCTGGGATGCAGCACGCTCGAGATCGGCAGACGCTGACGGCAGAGTCCAAAGACGCAGATCTGTCGCGTGGAGAGAACGATTCTCTGAGATATCCGGAAGCCGCCATCCCTGCTTTCTCCAGACTTCGAGAATAAGCGGAAAACCTGACCCCGCCCCCTCCCCGTAGCCAATCATGCGAAACATGGTTTGGAGCCAGCGATTGCGTGTCACAGTTTCACCACCTGCGTAGATATCCGAAATAGGAATAAGTGGCGGCCCCGGATTGCGGAAGTGAAAACCATGATCATCCTTGGTTACGCTGAGGCTGCCGGTAAGATGGAAGTCGCAGTGCACGATTGTGTTAATTACGGCCTCACGGACCGCTTTGTGGACAGGCGTATCGTCCACGCGTACAATCCCGTCCATCTGGAAGGGCTGCGCAAGTCCCTGCATAAGCCTGGGCAGCACAGAGAAAACATAGTTGTACAGGTTGTACTCCCAGGTTCCGTCGTACGTGAGCCTGTCGCGCCATCGTGTTCCTGGCGCGAGCTGGCTCTTATCGAAATAATCGAGTTTCAGACCTGGAAACTCAGTGCTGACGTGAATCCCCTTGCCGAACATGAGCAGCCCCGCTGCTGTCAGCTTTGGTTGTCCAGCGGCTGAGTCTTCCACACATGCGTGGAGCATCCGCAGAAAATCTTTGTCCGGCAGATTCGCCCACGTATGGCCGGCCCGCGTCGCACGGAACTGAACGCGGTACGCTTCGACAGAAGCCGGATCAAGATCGTCCAGTGTGTATTCTTTCCGCAAGACCGGCTCTGCATCCGGCTGACTGTCTCGGAGCATAGCGCGCACCTCTTCCTCTGTGCAGTGGTAGTCACCTTCAGAATTCCGCTTGTATGTTCCAGTAAGTGGATTAGTGCCACGGTAGACAGGACGATCTCGATACGGCACGGGAGGAACCTGGATCCAGATGATATCTGAGCCATCTATGGGCGTGACCCCGATATCCCTGCCTGACAGTACGTTCCTGCTGACTTTCGTAGGAGTATTGACTGTGTTCCACAAGTCTCGGACCATCTTAGTGGCCTTCTTCACGCCAGTGATCTGGAACTTCCGTGGGGGCGCAGCATCCGTCTCCGCAACGCCCAGAAGAATGAGGCCACCCTCTGTATTCGCGAAGGCGGAATATGTTTCCCAGACTGAATTTGGTACCTTGCCATCTGCGGTCTTACACTCGAGATATTGATGCTCCTCTGTGCGGAGCATATTGAAAATCTGTTCTTGGTTCATCCTTGTTCGATACATCTATGAAGCGCAGAGCCTGGAACTTCAGAGCAGAATCATCTGACGCTTCCTGCGGTACACTTGGTGCTTGGGACATCAGAGAAGTCTTCCGACTACCTGCCCCACAATTAGGGGCATATGCAACGCAACGGCAATCACGGCATCGCCAAGCTTCGCTGCGGCGCGCCAGTTTCCGCTCTGTCGCGCCTGCTCCTGTCGTGGCGTGCCAAGTGCCGCTGTGGCGCGCCAGTTCCTGCTGTGGCACGCCATTTTCCGCCGCGGCACGCCAAATTCCGCCGTGGCGCGCCAGATCCCGTCGTGTCGCGCCAGCTTCCGCTCTGTCGCGCCTGCGCCTGTCGTGGCGTGCCAAGTTCCGCTGTGGCGCGCCAATTCCTGCTGTGGCACGCCAGTTGCCGCCGTGGCGCACCAGTTTCTGCCGTGCGCACCAGTTTCCGCCGTGGCACGCCAGTTNCCGCCGTGGCACGCCAGTTNCCGCCGTGGCACGCCAGTTTCCGCCGTGGCACGCCAGTTTCCGCCGTGGCNCGCCAAATTCCGCCGCAGTACGCCGCAAGCCGCCATGGCGCGCCAGTATATGCAGACGCTGCAGTACTGCGGCTCAGTTCTGGCAGATGTCACCGAACACGCATGTCATCTTTCTGTCTGCAGACGCTGTCAGTCCCATTCCGCAGAACCCGAGCCTGTTATGTTGTCCGCCGCAAGACCATGCGCTGTGCAGTAGTCTGTCAGCTCATATGCCGCGTATTCGGGCACAAAGTCTTCCATCACGGGCCCATAGTAATCATCTCCGTGCACATATTCGTCCAGGCTCTGTTCCATCTGAAGCGCGAGATCATCACGTACAGCTTTAAAAACCGTCTCCGCGGAGGCATGCGGGTTCTCCTGCAGCGCAGGCTCCGCCAGAACATACGCCTTTTCAGGATCGGTGACCTTCAGCTCTGCCTGCAGATCTGCCCAGCAGTCATCACTCCCGTTGTCGCTCCACGATGCGCTGCCTTCCCACTGAAACGGCCAGGTGCGATCACAGAATTCCCGGAAACCGGCACCTGTGGCCTCATCCCACCGCCGTCTGTTGTGCTCTGAGAACACTGCTTTATACAGAGCCGCCATATCATCAGCCGCTCTGCGCGTCAGCGCGCAGCTGCGCTGAAAGCTCCGCGACAGACTCTCTGCCGGCTGCGTCAGGGCCTTCTTTGCCGCGCCCGCTGTCAGCGTTATGAGCACAAGTCGCGCCTCAACTGCAGGCACCTTGGCTTTCTGCAGCTGCTTGTACGTCTCGTACGGTTTGTCTGAGATATAGTCCGGTCCATTGGCGTCAATGATTCCGACAAGAACTTTTTCGGTGGATTCCATACCCGCTCCTTTATTGTCCGGCCCGCTATCACGGACGCGACAGGCTTCTTCCCATTGCCGCTGGCTCCGTACTCTTTCCAGGCGGGGCAGGCACCCCCGTCTGTTCCAGAGAAGACAGCCTACCGGCTTATCCCAGTATTCTCCCGTGTGAGCATCTCAGGTGCAAGCTTGTCCTGGAAAAACTGCGGGCTGTCTGCCGCGTCCGCTGCAGAGTCGGAAAAGGAGACCCTGCGGTCTCCTCATGCTCAGTCTTTATGTGCGTCCGTATCCGTCTCGGCTGTATCGCCGCTTATGTCTTCGCTGCCTCTCTGCTCCGGCTCATCAGGCGAGAATTCCGGCAGGTCCGGATTCACCTTGGACACCAGTGCCCACTCTACCCGGCGGTCTTTCAGCTGCTCGACCTGGATATGCAGCCCGTCTGCTGTCACCTCCGGGGTAGCACCATCTTCCGGGATCTCATACAGCTGTGAGAAGACCAGTCCGCCCAGCGTGTCATAGTTGTCGCTCGTCGGAAGCTCCATCTCAAGCGCGTCTGAGAGGGCATCGATCGTAACATCACCGGCGACGCGCCAGAGGTTCGGCGCCATGCGCACCACGTCCCGCTCCTCAAGAGGGTCAGACTCATCGTAAATGTCGCCGACCAGCTCCTCGATAAGGTCCTCCATGGTGACGATACCGGCAGTGC
Organism: Clostridia bacterium; assembly: GCA_014805015.1. Lineage (GTDB taxonomy): Bacteria > Bacillota > Clostridia > Christensenellales > Christensenellaceae > JAAUYQ01. The sequence goes on from JAAUYQ010000048.1 coordinate 4,540, forward strand.
CGCCGTATTCGTCTACCAGCACGGCGAAGTGCCGTTTGGCTTTCTGCATGTTCCGGAACAGATCATCAATCATGATGCTCTCCGGCACGCAGTAGGGCGGCAGCAGCATCTCCATCAGCGGCAGCGGATGCTTCTGCTGCAGATTCAGCAGGTACTGCTTGGCGTTGAGAACCCCAACAATCTCGTCCAGACTCTCCTCGTAAACAGGGAACCGCGTAAGACCGGTCTCGCGGATCGCCTTCACGATCTCCTTGGGCGTGTCATCCACGGAGAGCGCTGTAACGTCCGTGCGCGGCGTCATGACCTCGCGGGCCGTCTGGTTGTTGAACTCAAAGACATTCTCAATGAGCGTCCGCTCGTCGGCCTCAATGGCACCGGACTGGCCGCCGATATCGACCATCAGGCGGATGTCTGCCTCGGTGACCTCATCATTCTTGGCATTCGGGTCTATACGCAGCAGCCGCAGCACAGCATTGGTCGATACGGACAGAAACCAGATGATCGGCTTCATGATGATCGAGAGTGCATAGATGATGCTGCTGGAGGCCTTCGCTGCTTTCTCCGGCTGCTGCATCGCTACCCGCTTCGGCACCAGCTCGCCGAGAATCAGCGTGAAGTACGACAGAATCAGCGTCACCAGAATCACGCAGACCGAATTAAGGGCATTGGGGGACATTTTGACGCCCGCCTCAAGCAGCGCCGCGGACATCCGGGCCGCGAAATTGTCTGCCGCGAAAGCGCTCCCGAGAAATCCGGCCAGCGTTATGCCCACCTGGATGGTGGAGAGAAAGCCTTCCGGCTTCTCTACCATCTTCATCATCTGGGCTGCCTTCCTGTCCCCTGCTTCTGCCTGCTTCTTGAGCTTATTGGCGTTCAGCGAAATGACAGCGATTTCGGTCATTGCAAAGAAAGCGTTTATCGCAATCAGGACCACCTGCAGCAGCAGTTGTCCCCATATTGGATCCACCAGCGTGATCTCCTTTTTTCTGGAGGCTCAGCGGAAGTACTTGGCGGCACCCTCGAAGAGCCTGAGGTCGTTCGATGTGGGCACGTTCTTGGTGTTGTAGGTACCAACGCGCTCGCGGAAGCCCATAGCGCCAAGAATGCGGCCGTCCGGACTCATCAGCGCCTCCACAGCCAGGACAGAACCATTGGGGTTGTAGCGCGGATCCATTGTTGGCTCCCCTTCCGGATTGACGTACTGGGCCGCGATCTGCCCGGTGCGGGCGAGCTGCTTAGCCAGCTGCTTGGGCGCCATGAACCGTCCCTCGCCATGGGAAATGTACACGGGATACGTTTCGCCCGGCTCGTAGAGCTGCAGCCACGGGCTGTCGACGCTGGTCATGCGCACATGGACCATGGTCGCAACTGGACGTCCCACCTCGTTCGTGGTGAGCGTCGGACTCTCTTCCGTGGCCGGCACAATCTCGCCGTAGGGTACCAGGCCGAGACGGACCAGGGTCTGGAAACCGTTACTGATGCCGAGCACCAGACCGTCGCGGTACTTGATGAGGTCCATGACCGCATCGTAGATCTGGCCGCTGCGGAAGGCAGTCGCCACCATCTTGCCGGCTCCGTCCGGCTCATCGGCGGCCACAGCGCCGCCCGGCAGGATCAGGATCTGGGCATACTTGATTTCGCTCGCCAGGTTATCGATGGTATTTTTCAGGTCGAGGGGATCCTCGTTGCGCATCATGACAACACGGGGCACAATGCCGGACTTGCGGCAGGCCTCGTAGACATCATATTCACCGGTTGTGCCTGGGAAAACCGGAATCACGGCCCGCGGAATCGCGGTCGGGAATTCGCAGTGGCCGCTGAACTTCTTCTCATTGACCGGCGTCGTGAGCGTTCCCTGGCTCGGTGTGTAGAGCGGGTAGACGGACTCCAGTGTACCGAAGTACGCTTTTTCCACCTGCTCAAGCGGCACCGATTCGCCCATGGCTTCCATGTTCGGATCTTCGCGGATCTCGCCAACGAGCTCGAAATCAGCATCGTGCAGATCTCCCGCCTCAATCAGAATGGCGCCGTAGAGTTTCTCGGTCATCTTTTTGAGGTCATCACCGAAAAGCTTCACACCGAGGCCGTTGCCCATAGCGCTCTTGGCTGCCCCGGCCAGCAGACCACCGAGGCCGACAGCATAGGCCGACACAACCACGCCTTCCTCAATCAGCCTGGTGAGCTTGTTATACTTGGCCGTCATGTCGTCAAAGTCAGGCAGATGCAGATCGTCCCGCTTGATATCGAGCAGATAGAGCTTGTTGCCGGCCTTCTTGAATTCTGGGGTGATAACCTGGGCTGCCGGGACCGGAGCCACGCAGAACGAGCAGAGCGTTGCCGGCACATCGATGTCTCCGGCAGAACCGTTCATGGAGTCCTTGCCCCCAATCGCCGCAATATTGAGTCCCTTCTCCACCAGGTAAGCACCAAGCAGGGCGGCTAGCGGCTGACCCCAGCGCTTCGGGTTGTCTCCGAGCTGCGGGAAGTACTCCTGCAGGCTGAACCAGCAGTCATCCAGGGAGCCGCCGGAGGCCACGACCTTGGCCACCGAGTCAACAAGGGCATAGACGCCGCCGATGAACGGATGGTCGTCCGTCAGGTGCGGATCACAGCCGTAGCTCATCAGCGTGGCGGTCTTGGAGCTCTCGTCCGGTGTCGGCACCAGAGCGCACATGGCCTGGATGGGGGTCAGCTGACGGGCACCGCCAAGGGGCATCGAGACGGTGCCGGCCCCGATCGTGCCGTCAAACATATCCTGCATGCCCTTTTTGGAGGCGACATTCAGGTCGGAGACCGTCTCGAGCAGCGTCTTCTCAAACGTGTCGCTCCAGGGCTGCGAGAACGGGGCTTCCACAGTCCCGAGATCCACGTCCACATTGACGTGCTGAGCGGCTCCGTTGGAATCCAGGAATTTCTGGGACAGATTCACAATCTCGCGGCCGTCCCAATACAGGCGCAGCCGGCCGTCGTTCGTGACTTCGGCGATTTTGTTGGCGCGCAGGTTTTCCTCGTGCGCCATGCGGATCACCTCGGCCGCGTCTGTCGGATTGACGACCACGGCCAGGCGCTCCTGGCTTTCTGAGATCGCGAGCTCCGTGCCGTCGAGGCCCGGATATTTGGGCGGCATCTCCTCGAGCTGCACCGTAACGCCCGGAGCGAGCTCCGCGACCGCCACGGCCACACCGCCGGCGCCAAAGTCGTTGGCGCGCTTCACTTTCTTCGCAAACTCCGGATTGCGGAACAGGCGCTGCATCTTGCGCTCCGTGACCGGATTGCCCTTCTGGACGTGCACATCGTCCGGCACGTCCTCGTTGGTGCTGGCAATCGACGCCATGCCGATGCCGTCCCGTCCGGTACGGCCGCCGAGCAGAATAATGACATCGCCCGGATTCGGGGTGCGCCGCACAACATTCTCTTCCGGCACTGCCGCAATGACGGAGGCAATTTCCATATGCTTTGCCTTGTAGCCGTCATGATAGAGCTCATCCACCAGGCCTGTAGGCACGCCGATGCGCTTCGAATAATTGGAGGCACCGCGGGCACTCTGGCGCGCGAGCGTGCGCTGCGGCAGACGCCCGGGCATCGTGTCCTGCGTCTTCTCGCGGGGATCACCGCTGCCGGAGATGCGCATGGTCTGGTAGACGTAGCCGCGGCCCACCAGGGCGTCCCGGATGGCACCGCCCACACAGGTGGCGGCACCGCCGAGCGGGTCTGCCTCGGTCGGTGAGTTGCGCGTCTCATTCTTGAACATGATGATGTAGCGGTGCTCGCCTTCATCGGTCTCTATCGTCTCGATGATCGAGCAGGTATCCGCATCATCACTGATGTCGAGCTTCTTGAGTTTCTGCGTGTAGCGGGCTTCGCGGGCGTACATGGTCGCGAGGTCCATCAGGGTCACGCTGTTGTCGTCATCAATCTCGTCGCGCTCGCGCAGGTATTCGTCGTAGACAGATTTGGCCTTCTGGCTGAGGGCGCTCTCTCCGAAGTCCACTTTGTCGAGCACGGTGTTGAACGTGGTGTGACGGCAGTGGTCTGACCAGTAGACATCGATGACGCTCAGTTCTGTCTCCGTGGGATTGCGGCCTTCGCGGCGGAAATAATCCTGGGCATACTGGGCATCTGCAAGGCTCATCGAGAGATGACGGCCGCGCAGGTAGTCCTCGAGCTGCGAAGCGTCCATGTCGTTGAAGCCCTCCACCGTCCTGACCGGCTTAGGCGCCTTGACCGGTGTCTTCAGCGTCTTAAACTTCTCAAGCGACGCCTCCTGCGCGTCCTCCTTATTGATAAGGTGCTCCTTGATCTTGTCGACGTCGCCGCCTTCCACGACAAAAACCTTGGCGTAGCGCACTTCCGGCCGCTCACCGCGGGTCATGAAGGCCATCACCTGGGCCGCACTGTGGGTGCGCTGGTTGAACTGTCCGGACTTATATTCGGAAGCAAACACGTGATCGTTCGGACCGAGGTCCGGGATCTCTTCAAAGTACAGGTCTTCGGTTGCACCGTCACCGAGAATTTCCGCTGCTGCCTGCTCGAACTCCTCGTCGGTGAGTCCCTCCACGTCATAGCGGTGCAGAACGCGTACCTTCTCAACCGGCTCGTCCAGGTTGCTGCGGAAGTCTTCCGCCCGCTCCCGGGCTTCAAAGTCATAACCGTCTTTTCTCTCGACGTAAACTCGCTTAACTGACATGCTTCAACCTCGCTTCTGTTTCGGCTCCCATGCTTGCTGCCGCCCGGAGCGGCATGCCGTCCGGCCCTTTTACCGCTCCGGACTCAGCGGCGAATGCTCCTTTTTGTCTGCTTCCACAAATGCATTATAGATAGCCCGCACCGCCTTTTCGAAATCATCATTTTCGACTCCGACGATGAGGTTGATTTCACTTGAACCCTGATCGATCATGCGCACATTGATCCGCTCCTCAGCCAGCGCCGTAAAAAGGCGCGCGGAAAGTCCGATCTGGCGGATCATGCCCCGGCCCACGGTCGCAATGAGAGCCATGTTCGAGCTCACCTCGACCGAATCCGGCTCACAGACCACATGCAGCTCATCAATGAGCTCCTCTATGCAGCCGCGGATGCGCTTGTCGGCAATCACGATGCAGACCGTGTCAATCGAGGACGGCATGTGCTCAAAAGACAGGTCAAATTTCTCGAGGCATCCGAGGACACGGCTGACGAAGCCGACCTCATTGTTCATGCCGTTCTTCTCGAGCGTGATGACCGTGAAATTCTTTTTGCCGGCAATGCCGGTGATATGGGGCTGTCCCGCCGGCAGCTTCCCGAGCGCCGGCACAATCATGGTGCCGCTGTTCTCCGGATCGTTCGTGTTGCGCACATTGATCGGGATCGCGGCCTCGAGGACCGGAAAAATGCTGTCCTCATGCAGCACTGAAGCGCCCATGTAGGAAAGCTCCCTGAGCTCGCGGTAGGTGATCGTGTCTATGCGCCGCGCATTCGGCACCAGGCGCGGGTCAGCCATCATGAAACCGGAGACATCGGTCCAGTTTTCGTATAGATCCGCACCACATGCCCGGGCAACAATGCTGCCCGTAATGTCGCTGCCGCCGCGCGAGAACGTCTTCACCAGGCCGTTCGGCAGGCTGCCGTAGAAACCCGGAATGACCGCCCGCTCGCAGCTGTTCAGGATGCGGGGAAGAATCGACATCGTCTTGTTCGCATCGTAGACGCCGTTGCGGTCAAAGAAAATGGCGCCGGAGGCGTCAATGAAATCCCAGCCGAGCAGATCCGCGAGCAGCATGCCGTTCAGGTATTCTCCCCGGGAGGCCGCGTAGTCTGCGCTCGCTCCCCGGCGAATCTCGGCCACAATCTCGTCGAGCTCGCCGTCGACGTCGGTTACAAGACCAAGCCTGTCGCGTATCTCCCGGAACCGCGTGCGGATCTTCTGCTCCGCCTCGGGCTCGTCGCGGCCCTGGTTGAGCTGATCATAGAGCCGGTAGAGAAGGTCAGTTACCTTGGTATCCTCCGGCGACCGCTTTCCGGGAGCCGAGGGCACCACGTAGCGCCGGTCCGGGTTGGCTTCAATTATCTCTTTTACTTTCAGGATCTGGTCCGCATCGGCGAGCGACGTGCCGCCGAACTTGGTTACTATTAGACTCACAGACGCCTCGTTACTGTTCTTTCAGGAGCCGGCTTTCCAGATAATAGCGCTTGGCATCCGGCTCGCCGATGGAGAAAGTCTTCTTGGGCAGCACGCCGCAGCGGGCCACCATGTCAAAAAAGTCTTCCTTGGGCATCGGTGCAAAGAAAAATCCCATGGTGTCGTAGCGGTCACACAGTTCCATATAGGCCTGGTCCCCGTGAATGTAGTCAAGGCTTGAACCAGGATGCTCGGCCACATAGTCGTCGAAGATCGGCTGCAGTTCGCCGAGCGCCAGCGGGTGCTCCGGATTGCCGATCGTGATGCGCCCCACACCGTCATGATAATTGAACGGGATCGTGAACGGATCGGTTACCCGCGGCGCGCTGGTGCGGCTCCGGCCGGCCCGCTCGTAGATGAGGCGTGCCTGCCGGCCCGCCTGGTTGAGCCTGGCGGTCACGTATTCGGCCAGCTCCACTGGATTGACGCCGAAAAAGACGCGGTGAATGGGCTCGAACTGGATGCCGGGATCCCGCAGGTTCACAACTTCGCACAGCGCGTAGCGGAGCGGCGAGGACGCTCTCTGTTCCGGCGTCATCTCCTGCTTGGCCTCGTCCCAGATCGTCTTGGCTGTGGCAAGCGAATGATTGCCGTCCCCGACGCAGTAGAGCATGTTGTCATGCCGCTCGAGCCGGCTGAGACCGCGGGCGATATCGTCGAGCATCTCCTCATCGCGCACCAGCCAGCCCTGGGCCCTGCCGCCGTTCATCATCAGCTCGGTATCGTAGAGCTTCCGCAGCGAGCCGCGTTCCATGTGGACACCGCCAACCACNTGATCGGTGGGATCGTCAATGAGAAGCATGATGTGCGGCACTTCGAGCCACGCATCCCGCCGGATCCTGACCCTTGCCGGTATCCGCTCCAGCACTGTNCTCTCACTNGGACGGATCATAGGATGGGAAGCGGGATCGTAGTCATAGGCTTCAAGGTCCATGGCCATCANCAGACCCTTGCGGACCCGGCCGCCGGCNTGCCGCTCGGTGAGGANAATCCCCGGGCGGAGTGGTTCGACTGTGCCGCTGTCGACATAGCTGCGCATCGTGCGCCGCATCCCGGCAATACGGTCCGGCAGGTCCCGTTCCCCGAGGTGCGCTTCCGGCAGAATCAGGTGCAGNGTGCTCGGCGCATTCCCCACATACCGCGCCACTTCCTCCCAGTAATCCGGCTGTGCAGAGTACTGGTCGCAGGCAACAACTGCCCATTTACGCAGGCTGACATTGCGCGCCGGCATCATGATCCGCGGGACCTGATAGCCGAGCGCATTCGTGTCGATCATTTTCCCTCCCAACAGGGCGGCCTTTATGGGGCCGCTTCTTTTGCACAAACATTTAGTCACAGTGTATACTATAGGAAATTTGCGCTAATGACAACAGCTGCCGTCTCTCTGTCGCTGCAGTCTGTTTCCTTCGCCTGCCGGCCGTATGGAAACAGGCAGCGCAGGACCGCCTGGCGTCCGGCCGCCTGCGAGGGGCGGCTTTTTTGCGGCCGGCAAAGAATCCGGACCCGGCAGGACGGCTCCGGAACGCAGCAGCGGCTGNGCNGGAAGACACCGCCCGNCCTTCAGGCCGCATTTCCCCAGACTTTTTGCNGCCANCNGCGNCCNNCGCCGGAGTGCCCGGCACAACNGGGCTTCCCTGAGCCGTCCGGTGCCTGCAGTCANTCTGTGGGTTTCCGGTACGCGGCCCCTTCNTGCGCTTGCCGCATGGCACTGACAAAGCTCGCGATGCTGGTATAATTCTTTCGTCTATGTCTATCTGCAAGGAGATATATAAGTTTTGAACTATTCACCTATAGATCAGAAATGGCAGGACCGCTGGGAAGNGAGCGGNCTGTATAAGTTCGATCCGGACAGCGACAAGCCAAAGCGCTACATGCTGGAGATGTTCTCCTANCCNTCCGGCTCGAANCTGCATATCGGCCACTGGTATAACTACAGCCTGGCTGACACCTACGCGCGTTATCTGCGCATGACCGGTCATAACGTNTTCCACCCCATGGGCTTTGACGCCTTCGGCCTGCCGGCAGAGAACTATGCCATCAAGACCGGTATCCACCCCATGGACTCCACACTCAAGAACATTGAGACGATGGAGCACCAGCTCCGGCGGATCGGCGGCACCTGGGACTGGGACTATGAGCTCGTGACCTGCAGTCCCGAATACTACCGCTGGACACAGTGGTGTTTCCTGCAGCTGTACAAACACGGCCTTGCCTACCGCAAGGAAGCACCGGTGAACTGGTGCCCTTCCTGCAATACCGTGCTTGCCAACGAGCAGGTCGTGGACGGCGCCTGCGAGCGCTGCGGCACCCCGGTCACCCGCAAGCACCTCACGCAGTGGTTCTTCAAGATTACAGACTACGCAGAGGAGCTTNTGGACTCACTGAAAGACATTGACTGGCCGGAGAAGACCAAGCTGATGCAGAAAAACTGGATCGGCAAGAGCACCGGCAGNGAGGTCATNTTCTCCCTCGACGGTGATGAAGANGANAANCTNAAGGTCTTCACGACNCGCCCGGACACGCTGTTCGGCTGCACCTATGTCGTCATCAGTCCGGAGCATCCGCTGCTCGATAAACTGACAACGCCGGAGCAGAAAGAGGCNGTGGAGGCCTACAAGGACTACGCAGCCAAGGCCTCGGAGATAGACCGCCTGGCGACAACGCGCGAAAAGACCGGCGTCTTTACCGGCTCCTACGCGATCAACCCGATCAATGGCCGCAAAGTGCCGATCTGGACAGCAGACTACGTGCTCGCCTCCTACGGCACCGGTATCGTTATGGCCGTGCCCGCGCACGACGAGCGTGACTTTGAGTTCGCAACCAAATTTGACCTCCCCATTGAGCGCGTGGTAGCGCGCCCGGACGGCAGCGAGCCGCCGCTTCCGGACACCGAGTACGGCGTCTCCATAAACAGCGGAGAGTTCAGCGGACTTCCGACCGAAGAGGCCAAGCAGAAGATTACAGAAGCACTGGAAAAGGACGGAGCCGGCGCTTTCAAGACCAACTACCGCCTGCGCGACTGGCTCATTTCCCGCCAGCGGTACTGGGGAGCCCCTATCCCCATGGTCTACTGCGAGCACTGCGGCGAAGTGCCGGTNCCGGAAGANCAGCTGCCGGTGGAGCTTCCCTACAATGTAGACTTCAAGCCCACCGGCGAGAGTCCGCTTGCGGGCTGCNAAGAGTTCGTGAACACGACCTGCCCGAAATGCGGCCGCCCGGCCAAGCGGGACGTNGATACCATGGACACCTTCGTGTGCTCCTCCTGGTATTATCTGCGCTACCCGGACAACAAGAATGCCGAGGAAGCCTGGAACAAGGAAATCATTGACCGCATGCTGCCGGTAGACCAGTACGTGGGCGGCGCGGAGCACGCTGTCATGCACCTTTTGTATTCGCGCTTCTTCACAAAGGCGTTCCGCGACATGGGCTATCTCAGCTTTGACGAGCCGTTCCAGCGCCTGGTCCATCAAGGCACCATTCTCGGCTCGGACGGCGAGAAAATGAGCAAGAGCCGCGGCAACGTCGTCTCGCCCGACGAGTTCATCGAGAAATACGGTTCAGACACGATGCGTCTCTACCTGGCTTTCGGTTTCAACTTTGTGGACGGCGGTCCCTGGAACGACCACGGCATCAAGGCGGCCAACCGTTTCCTGGAGCGTGTGGAACGCCTGGTCCGCCGGGCTGCCGAAATGGAAGGCGGCACTGGCGAAAAGGATCCGGACGTAGAGTATGCACTTAACAGCGCCATCCAGCGAATCAACGCCGACATGCCGAAGTTCTCCTTCAATACAGCCGTGGCGCGGATGATGGAGCTCACCAATACACTGTATAAGTATGAGAGCGGCTCGCCTGACGCGCAGTATCTCAGGGACGTCGTGAAGCAGCTCATTCTGCTTATNGCCCCCGTGGCTCCGCACTTCGCAGAAGAAATGTGGGAGGTGCTCGGTCAGCCGTACAGTGTCTTTAATGAAAGCTATCCGGTAGCAGATGAGAAAGCACTGGTGCGCACTGANATTCAGATGGCCCTGCAGGTAAACGGCAAGGTCCGCGCCCAGCTGAAGGTGGATACGTCCATGACACCGGAAGACCTGGAGCAGTACGTGCGGGACGGCTACGGCCAGTACTGGAAAGACAAAGAGATAAAGAAGGTCGTGGTGGTTCCCGGCCGTCTGGTGAATGTCGTCGCCAAGTAGTTTTTGCAGATGACAGAAGCTGCTGTCTGATTTGTCAGGCAGCAGATTTTTTCATGTCCAGGTTGTTCTTCTGGTTATAGGCAACTTTAGCCTGAACAGGCTCGATATTGACGAGTGTCGCAGCCTGTTCGAAGCCATTGATGAACGAGATGGTGCAAATCAGCCATCGTCGTTTCCCAGCTTCCTGTGAAAGACTGGTACAAGCTCTTCGAGAACGCCACCTTCGCCGAAGCAATTCTCGACCGGCTTATGCACCAAGCATACAGCTTGCGCTGATCGTTGCAAGCACGAGAAAACAGAAATCATGCGGGACTGCATAGCACCCACTGCAGATTTGCCTCTCTGAGTCCGACCAGCGTCCTGAATCTACACTTACAGCGCATGCCATCCACGATCGCTGCTGCAGAATCCGCTCCGTACCCCAATCATGATTCCTGCACCGCCTCTGCTATCTTGCGCGCCGTCAAGAGTGCTTCGAACGGGGCCCAAAGATGTAGAATATTTCACAGGGAAATCTCAAACAGGTGGTGAGAAACGATGCGGGAAAAGCGCACAAAGAAAGATCTGGACAGAGCAGAGGACAGGCTGCAGGATGCGCAGGACAGGCTGAAGCGGGCTGAGGAGAAACAGGACAAGGCTGCGGCGAAGGCAAGAGCAAAGAACGCAGACCTGAAGCCGGCCCAGGCAAAGAAACTGGATGCTGCGATTGAAGAAGAGCAGAAAAATGTGGCGAAGGCCGAGAAGGAACTCGCCAGAGCGCAGACAAAACATGCCCGGACAGTCGCGAAATCCGGTACGCCGGAAACAGCAAGTGCCGTGGACATTGACGGTATGGACGCGCTGGCAGCAGCGGCTGCTCTGCAGAACGCACTTGCCGGCAGCATTGCAGTTGCAGTAACGGGCGAAGTGCAGACTTCGGGCGAACCCCTTGCCCTCGAGCTTGCGCCAGGAATGACTGTGCTCTGGCAGGCCTCGCTGAAAGTAAATGGCCCACAGGCCGCACTCTCGCTTCGAAGTGCACCAGGAGCAGAAGACGCCGGAAAGCTGCCGGCTCCCATGTTCTGCATTGCGGACGGCGGCCTCATCCTGAACGATGGCGAAGGCGGCAGTCTCATTGAGTGCAGTGGCGACATTACCGTAAAGGTAGACGGCGGTACGCTGCGCAGCGCGCACGGCGATGGAATTCGCACAGACGGCCCCGTAGAAATAGTGAGCGGCGTTGTCGCGGCAGACGGCACAGGCGGAAAGGCCGCTGCGGCCATCCAGGCTGGGACTGTGCAGCTCCAAGGCGGGTTCGTGTTCGGCCGGGCTCCGTCGAAGTCGGATGCCGGAAACGGCTCGCTATCCAAAGCTGCTGTCATCCAGCCGTGCAAAGATGATGCCCTGAAAGGAGGAGCCGGCTGCGTTTGTGTGTGGGTCACCGAGGACGGCGCTATGCCAGCACTGGACGGATCCGAGGACGGACTCGTGTTCTGGCCGGAGGATGCCTGCGTGTGGTGGGACGTGGATCCGGACGGAGCGACAAGCGTCTATGCTGGCAGACAGAATCAGTCAAACAGCGTGGAGATTGGAACGCAGAGCCTGCCGGCGCCGCCGGACATGCAGACTGCCGGCAATGAGGTCATTACACTGCCCATTGTGTTTGACGCTAAGACAGAAACGGCGGAGCGCCCTGTTCTTCTGGACATTCAGTGGGGCTGGGATCTGTTCCTGACAAAGAAAGGCGCCAAGGAATACGACAACCGTCTGGCTATTGCTGCCTGCGCACTTTCAAACAGCGTCTACCACGAGGACGGCATCACGGCGCTCTTTGAGCGTCTGGGATTCGCAGATCCGGACCTGCAGAACTACGGCAGCATCAATGTGACGTCAGCCTTTGCCTTTGCCCACGCCCAAGTGCAGGACGGACGCACGGCAAAGACAATCTTTGCCGTGGTAAACAGAGGCTCCGCGACCCTGATGGACTGGAAGGGCAATATTCTCGATGAGACGATTCAGAACGCCGGGTTCTTCGGACAGAGTGCGGACACTGTGGCTGAAGCGCTTCGGGGCTATGTCCGCAAGTACGGGCAGCCAGACCCGGAAGACAATATTTTCTTCGTGACCGGGCACAGTCTCGGTGCCATTGTCACGGATCTGCTGGCTACGCAGCATTTCCAGGAATATCCGGCACGCAATGTCTTTGCCTATGCCTTTGCCGCACCTCTGGCAGATCCGGAGTCGCAGGTCGATGAGAGCCGGCCGGTTTACAACATTCTGAATCAGAACGACGTGGTGACTTCGTTCCCGCCGCGGGGCGGTTACAAGCGCGTGGGCTCAGAGAACTATACGTTTGGCACAACCGGCAAAAGTGCCCAGGCAATGGCCCGGCCATTCCGGTTCCTCTCGCACATGGATATCGATGCACTCGCCCACATGAGCAGCTTTACCGGCTTTTTCAAGAAGGCAGTGCCGTCCATCATGTGGAACCACAGTCTGACGACATACATGGCTTACCTGCTCGCAGGTGGTCCGGACAGTGTGAAGACCTCTGGGGGACTGTGGTCCATGGTGCAGAATATAATCGCTGCCGCCGGAAACAGCAATTCATAGACGTACCCTTGGCTGCAGTCTGGGCGGCACGGCTTCTGCCGCCTGTGCAATACGCAGCGATCTCGGCAGCAAGCGTAGCTGCATAACGAAAAGCCGCTGGCGGTCCGGAATGAGCTCGAATCTCCATGGATGATCCCCGGCAAAAAAGACAGAGGCTGCAGTCCGTTTCCTGGATTGCAGCCTCTGCAGTTTTGTTCCGATTCGGGTGGATTCCGAAATCGGGCCGGCGCAGGCCTTGAGGCAGTATTTCGTTCGGATCGATCACTGCGCAGCGGCTGCCGTGCCACAACGGGCGGCCGGCGTGTTCCCTGCAGTTTCTCCGCGATTTGTGATTACGCAGACCAATCTGACCAGCCGCTTTGCCATCCTCAGCGGCCGCGCAGCCATAGAGAGCGGCCGGCAGCCAAAATGTCCTTTCAGGCATGATTTTCCCGTATGGAATCCGGATCGTTCCCTTCTGCGTCGATACGGATTTCTTCTGGAAATGCGCGACTGCTTCCGGTCCGGGATACGGCCCGATATGCTGTTTCGAAGCAGCGAAATGCTGGATGTTGTGGCTCTGCCAGTAGGTTGGCACGCTCCAGGAGATGCGCGCTTCTGCCTCAGGCAGCGCCTGTCTGAGCGTCTGACGCACAAGCATGAGATTATCCCGCTGCGCTGGATCCTGCTGGACAATGTATTCGTCAATCGTTGCCGGCTTCTCGTCGCAGTAATGAATCTGGCCGGTCCGCCTGAACTCCCGGCCGCATTCCGGGCATTTCCACATAGCTGTCTCCTGAACTGATGTCGTTTTGAGCGCGGCTGCCGCAGTTGGTATCTGCCTGGGCTCCTTCCCAATGGCTTTGGCCATGGAGCTTCCCGGGAAGCTTACACTGACCTCACGCGGCCTTGATGATAGTCCCGCTGCGGCCGTCTGCCGCTTCAAGCGCGTGATGCACATTCGCAATAATCGCTTTTCGGCCCATGCCGCTCTCAGCAAAATCTACTGCAGCCGCTACTTTCGTCTGCATGCCGATCTGTTTCAGGCGGTCCATCTGCTTTTTGGCATCCTCGGCCGTAATCTCGCTGACCTCATGCCCTTCCGGCGTGCCATCATCCAGGATGACTTTATCGGTGTGGACGAGCAGAAGCAGCATGTCAGCGTCCAGCATCTCAGCTAGCTTTTCAGCAGCCACGTCCTTGTCTATAACGGCAGGAATGCCTTTATATCCGTACTCGTCACGTGCAACTGGGATGCCGCCGCCTCCGGCCGCGATGATCATGTCATGCTGATTGAGCAGCGTCTTGAGCGTTGTCTCCTCACAGAATCCAACCGGCTTGGGCGAAGCGATGATCCGGCGCCAGCCCTTGTCACCCACCTTCACATATTTGTCCCCTGTTTCTTCCGAATACTTTTTTGCCTGTTCCTCGGTGTAGTATTCGCCAATCATCTTGGTCGGGTTCTCAAAAGCTGGATCCTTCTCGTCCACCACTGCCTGCGTAAGGATAGTAATGGTAGGCTGCTTCTGCGGACAGGTCTTCGCCATCTCATTATCTATGCTTTGCGCCAGATGGAAGCCCATGTACCCTTCATCCATTGCGGTGCACTCGCCCATATGCATCGCGGGTGATCCCGTGTTCCGATGCGCCAGGTCAAAGGCCAGGTTAATGAGGCCAACCTGCGGCGCATCCCCATAGCAGAGGATGACCTGGTGGCCGGCATTCACCAGCGGCGCAATGGCCTTCGCTATTTCCACCACCTTATCCGGCTGCTCCTGCGGGGCATCCCCAAGTGCGCTTCCACCTAAAGCAACAACAATTCTACTCATGTGCTTCACCCTCCTCGCTGGTCTTTTCCTGCTCTTTTGCTGCCTCTTCCTTCGCTGCTTTCTCTGCCATGGCCGCTTCAATCTCGGAGCGCGGTCCTGCGAGCGGCTGCTGCTGCGTAATGCAGTGAATGTTGCCGCCGCCAAGCAGAATCTCCCGGGAGTCTATCGTTGTCACAGTGCGGTCCGGGAAACACGCCTGCAGAATCTCTGCGGCTTCCGCGTCCTTTTCGTCTCCGAACCTGGGGACGATAAGGGCACCGTTCGAAATGTAGAAGTTGATGTAGGATGCCGGCAGCCGCTCGCCCTCGTGCCGCTCGCTGGCCTCGTCCGGTGCATCCAGTCCTGCAGCCTCTTCCTCAGTCAGTGTCAGCGGCGACGGCAGCGGCAGCTTTACAA
Organism: Clostridia bacterium; assembly: GCA_014805015.1. Classification (GTDB taxonomy): domain Bacteria; phylum Bacillota; class Clostridia; order Christensenellales; family Christensenellaceae; genus JAAUYQ01. The sequence continues at coordinate 19,683 of JAAUYQ010000048.1, forward strand.
TCTCCAGCTTGCGGCCTTTAGCGTCCGTCTCGTTTTCCAGGATCTCAAGGTTTTCCTTACAGATCTGATACTGCGGGTCTTTCTCGTTGTCTGTCCAGGCCAGCAGCACCTTGCCCGGCTCCACGAAACAGCACATGTTGTCGATGTGGCCGTTTGTTTCATCGAGATAGAGACCGTTTTTCAGCCAGATAACCTTGTCCGCTCCGAGATAACTGCAGAGAACTTCGCCGATCTCCTCCTTAGAGAGGTTGTGATTGCGCCCATCCGAGAGTAGGCACTCTTCGGTTGTGATGAGGGTGCCGTCTCCGTCGGTGTGAATGGAGCCGCCTTCCAGCACAAAATCCTCGAGGACGTACCTGTCCAGCCGCTCCATGTCGCACATCTTGCGCGCAACCTGCTCGTCCAGGTCCCACGGGAAATACAGACCGTCCACTAATCCACCCCAGGCATTAAATCTCCAGTCTACCCCACGGACCTCGCCGGTCTCATCGTTTTTCACGAACGTCGCACCAGTGTCCCGCATCCAGGCGTCATTGCTTGCAAGTTCCACTACCCGGACTTCTTCCGGCAGCATCCGTACTGCATTCGCATACTGGTCTTCGTTCACCCCAACCGTAACAGGCTCGTACTTGCTGATAGCCTGAGCAACCTTGATGAACGCCTTCTGGGCGGGCTTAGCGCCAAGCCGCCACGTTTCAGGCTTCTGTGGCCACAGCATCCAGCATCCGGCATGCGGCTCAAACTCAGCCGGCATGCGGAAGCCGTCTTTCTTTGGTCTCGTATCATGTCGTTTCATGTCTATATCGCGTGCAGCAGTTTCCCTGGCAGGTGAAGGCAGCGGTATCTGCCGCAGCTCCTTTCTCTACGCCTCGGCATCCCAGGCCCGGCTGGCCTCTGCTGCTGCACTACAGATACAGCAGCATCCGAAATGCCTATTATATTGTACCCGCTTAAGGCCCGAAAACGCACTGGCGGACCGGCAGCAGGCTATGCGGCGAATCTGTTTGTTTTGGCTTTTCGATCTGCCGCGCGACCAAACCCAGCCAGTGCAAGTTTGTATCAGAAACAATCAGGCACGGCCAACGAGCCTCAATCTTCGCGGCTTCTGACATGACGAGAAGTCGCCGCAGTGTATACTGAAACTGCCGGCTGAACAGGCCGCCCGCCTGGGTACGTATGGATCTTCGGCTCAACCAAAGGATCTGTCTCGTGGCTTCAAAATATTTCAAGGAACTGCCCCAGGCGTATCTTCTGCAGATTCTAACGTGGTATACTCGTTTCATGAGGACAAGAACTTTCAGGCGCGGCAGGCAGCCAACGATAGGTCCGTGGGGCATCCTTGCCCTGATTGTAGGCGGTATTCTGTGCGCTTTCACGGTTGGCAATCTGATTGTTGGGAACCGCAGTCTGGCAGTCTGGCTTCCCGCGATTGCCGGTGCTCCACTGCTCCTATACGGAATCTTCAAGGACGCCTGCGACCGCTGGTTCGAGACACGGTCCGGCCGCATCCTGCGCTGGATTATCATGGCACTGTATCTGGTTCTGATAGCGGTGATGATCTTTTCCTCTGTCCTTATGATCTCCGCTGCCAGCAGTGAGCCGGCGGCAGGAGCAGATGCGATTGTCGTGCTTGGAGCCGGGGTTCATGGCGACGCAGTGACGGATTCGCTCCGCAAGCGCCTCGACAAGGCGCTTGAATATTACAATCAGAATCCGGGTGCCGTCATTGTGGTTACAGGCGGTATGGGAAGCGGCGAGAACGTATCTGAGGCAGAAGCGATGCAGAAATATCTGGCAGAGCGCAGCGTGCCTTCCGATCATATTCTGGTGGA
>JAAUYQ010000049.1:0-39841 GCA_014805015.1 Clostridia bacterium
ACGGCTCCATCCAATGAATCCAGCCAGATTATGGGCATCAGATTCTAAAAATTTCCCGCAACCGCTTTCGATTCGTCGGTCGCGTCGTGGGGGTTGCGTTTAGTTTTTCAATGAACCTCAATCCTCGTCATGTTGCGCCAGCAAAACTTCGACCTCTGCCGCTGACACCCTCGGGAACGCTTTATTGTTCCGATTCATAGTCTCTAGATGATCAGCAATCATGTCCTGGCCTTCAACAATGTAGCCTTTCCAGAGGTGCTATTTCTCTTCGCCGTACGTTTTTGTCTTCTCCGCAGACTGAATCAAGGCCTGCCAAGCTTCTATCCGATTCTGCCGCAACGCACTAATTGGCTGAATCATGCTATGGCACTTAAAGTCGTACGCCGGCTTCAGAACGTAAAGATCATGGAGAGGTTCGAATCTAAGGGCGTGCATGTAGTAGTCTACCAGTTTGTATACGGGCTGAGACTCTTCGTCAGATTCGCAGAAGTTAGAATCAAAAGGTTCCGGTTCCGCCGGAGTATTATCTGCTGCAAACAAGTAAAGGTACTGTGCTCCAAGCAGCTTCGAAATCTGAAGGACCAGCTCAACGATAATTTCCCAGAAAATCCCGAAGCCAAGTGAAATGTTGTCTTGCTGTCTTGTGTCTTCGTATGCTTCATTGCGGCACCAGTGCGTCAAAACGATACCAGGTGACGTTGCCGCAACGTACTGTGCGCTAGTTGGATCAGGGTCCTTTGCTATGCGATCCAAATGGTATTTAAGCCCTTGATAGGCTTTTTTCACACGTTCCAAATCTACGTCTTGTTCGCGTTCAAAATACTCCATAATATAGGGGATACTGTCCTCGGCATCGTTCTGCAGAGCATCTTCGCAGATATCGAGGAGTTCTTTTTCCGCCTTAGTCAGACCCCTATATTCGGGAAGCTTCAAACTGTACAACAGGCCTGCTTTTAGTCCGAAGTAGGCAGCTATCTCGTTCGTAGACGCATCTCGAACGAGATATACTCTCGTCACACCTGCCTCATCATCCGCCCAAGCATCTTCTCTAAGATATCCAGCCAGCCATTCTCCGTGTTCCGTTCCTGTGAACGTCTTGATAGCTTCCAGGTTCTCCTTTTTCTCTCTTAGTGCTTCGACATAGAATCGTTCTTTGAATCCTTCGCGCTGCCTCTTCAGGTCACTCATGCAGCCTCCTCATGGTCCATAGCTTGTTGAGCAAATAAACAGGACCTGTGCAGTTCTTATCCGTGCACAGGTCCCTTTCACTATGCAGTGCGTGCTTCCAGATCTCTCCGGAGTTTCTCGCGGGCTGCATCTAAGCGAATATCCAATAGGCTAAGTGGCCTCGACCCATTCTGATCCTGTGTAAGACCCTCCCGAGCGTTACGCCAAGAGTACTCGCCATGCGACAACAGGCTCAGTTTCCAAGGCGACAGCTTCTTGTAACGGTCATACACAAATTGGATCATGTCAGCCGCTTCCTCGCTGATCTCTTCGGACGGTCCCTCAAATAAGACTCCGTGAGCGTAGGCATTTCGTACATACCGAATTACCGGCCCATACTTCCAGCCTTCAAACTCGTCCTCGAACATAGGTTCGCCGGTTCTCAGCAGTGATTCACGCTGCACAAAATACAGCAGCTTATGCAGCCGCATTTCGTCGATCCGCTCACCATCATTGTCAGCCTGATACAATCTGTTTAACCTTTTGGCTACGTCCTGTACCCGTTCCATGGCATCCTCCTTCTCTCGAAATCAAATAGACGACAGTTCAACAGTATGTCGCCCTGTCAATATAATTATATCAGTATTGACACTAGAACGCATCTGTGGTATGTCGTACTTTTCGGAGGCGGCCTTGCGCATACGTCCTCCATTGAGGGCATATGCGCAGGACCGCCCCAGAGCGTATCCTGCATAAGCGAGTTGGAGGTCAGGAGCAGGCAACGTGCCGTGCCCCCGACGTCCTGCTCGTATCAGCCCCGACGGACAATCGGCTCGCCGGTGGCGTCAGTCAGAATCCAGGCCATGCGCACAAGGTCTGAGATATCCACAAAACCGTTGCCGTTGAAGTCAGCGGCTGCAAGGTACGGTCCCGTGAGCGCGCGAGTACCGTTGAGGTCCTGCGCGGCGCGGACGATCTGCGCAATGTTCATGATGCCGGTCCCGAGCACGTCACCCATCACAACAACCGTGGTGTCGATCAGAACGGTGCCGTCCTGCGCCGTCACAACAACATGCATACCGGTTGCAATGGGGTCGGTCGGAACGGCCGGCTGACCAGTTGCCCGAAGCACCTGATACGACGCACCCTCGGGCACATTAAACCAGCGCCGCATGGCGGCCACGCGGTACACCGTGTCTTCAGTTGAAACCGGGACGCCGGCAAGCACGGGACCCTCCACGCTCAGCGATTCGGTCACATATACCTGCACAGGCGCCGACGGAATCGGCTGAATCGGATTCACCTGCCCCGGATCATCAGAAGGCGAAGCAGAAGCACTCGGCTGAGCGGACGGCTCGCCGCTTGGAGATGCGCTGGGCTGAGCAGACTGACTGCTGCTTGGGACCGCGGAGGGCGCGGTCGATGCACTGGCGCTGCCCGACGGAACTGCCGATGCAGAAGCACTTGCGCTGGCACTCGCTGACACAGATGCGCTCGCAGACGGGCGGGCGCTTGCACTTGCACTGCCGCTTGGCTGCGCGGACGGGTTTACAGACGGGCTGGCCGAAGCGGTCACACTTGCCGATGCGCTCGCTGACGCACTGGCGCTCGCACTTGCGCTGGCACTGCTGCTTGGCTGCGCGGAAGCCGTACTGCTAGGACTGCTGGACGGGCTGACGGAAGCACTCGGGCTGCTGGATGGGCTCGCTGACGCACTTGGACTGCCGGAAGGCTCCGGAGAATCCGACGGTCCCGGCTCGCTGCTTCCATCAACTTCAATACTGATGCCATCCGAGGCAATCCGCACTGTGTCGCTCACGACGTAAACGGTCACATCCACTGTGCCGGCGGCGTCCGGAATAAAGATGAGCATATTGCCATTGCCTTCGGCTTCCACGCCGTTAATCTCCCAGACATAGGTTGTACCCTCTGGGTACGGTGTTGTTCCTTCCGGCGCGGAGCAGGTGACTGTCACAGACTCGCCTGCCTGCGGCTCTGCCGGCGTGAAAGAGAGCTGCGCATCATATACTGCAGTGGATCCTGCCACGGTCAGCGTAATCGATCCGCTCACAAGTATGTCGCCGTCCTGCATCACAGAAGCTGCAACCTCGTACGAGCCGGGTACGTTTGCGACGAAAGTGAACAGGTCCCCTGTCTGATCCTGCGGCTCGCCGTTTACAGACCACTGGATCACAGCATCATCCGGCAGTGTGTCGCCTGTCGGCACTGCAACAACTTCGACCGGCTGCCCGATCTCGGGGTTCGTGGTCGAAGCAGAGACTGACAGTGCGTAGTGCGTGCTGCTGCCAACGTTCACGGTGAGCTGTGCCATAGCGGCCGGGATGTTGTCACTGGAACTTTCAAACACAGTGCAGATAATGGAATAAGTGCCGTCCTCCTGCGGGGTAAACCGGAGCGTGTCTGAAATAGTGCTCTGGTCTTCATCGTTCACCGTCCACTGGTAAATGGCACCCGCAGGCAGACGGTCGGCACCGCTCGACTCAGCTTTCACAGTGATTTCCTGTCCGGCCTGCGGATTCTGCGGCTCGGCTGAAAGTGTGACCGCATAGTTCATATCCCTGCGGGCAACAACAATCTGCGTCTGAGCTGACGTGATTTCCGTACCCTTGTCCATCACGCTTACGGCCACGGTTACCGTACCGCCCTGTGCAGGAGTGAACGTCATCTCGGCCGTCTTGCTGTCCTGCGTTCTGCCATCCACCTTCCAGGCGTATGAAACGCCATCCGGGAAACTCCCATCAAAGGCAGAGCAGGTCACCGTGACTGGCGAACCGGCAACGGGCGCGTTCGGGCTGTACGAGAGCGCCGCACTGTAAAGAATGTCTGCTGTCAGCCGCAGCTCGGCTTTGCAGATTTCCGTGCCATCATTTGCAACGGTAACAGCAACCACGTAGGTGCCGGCCTTGTCCGGCGTGAACTGCAGCGACGCACCGGATGCGCGTACGGCCTGGCCGTTTACCGTCCAGCGGTATTCGGCACCAGATGGAATGCTGGTCGTGCCGGCACTGATGCAGTCCACTGTTACCGGGCGGCCCACAATCGGCGTGCGTGTCCGTGATTCGAGCAGAACGCGGTAATCACAGACAGGTACAGTCAGTACCGCAGCCTGCGAGAGGTCATAGGTCGCACCTGTGATATCTGTCAGAACGTAACTGCAGGTCACCGTGTAGGTCGAGGCCGGAACCGTGAAAGCACAGGACAGGCTGTCGGCGCTGATGACCGGCTCACCGTTGATGCCGCTGACAGTCCACACTGCCTTGGCGCCATCCACGCTGCAGGCCGGAACCGTGTATGTGATGGTCGTGCCGGCAATCGGGGTCACGTCTGCTGTGACAATCGGGGCCGGAAGCCTCGTTGGCGTGAACGTGGCCGTGCCGACGTTCGAGACAGAACCGCCGGCGTCGTTTGTGAACCATGCGCTCACTGTGTACGGCGCTGCTTTCAGCACCTGGAACGTGCAGGTGTCACCGGTGCTCTTCCAGTCATTTACCTGCTGCCCGTCCACGGCTACGCCCCACTGCAGCGTGCCGGCAACCGGCGTGTTTACGGTCGCTTTCGCCGTGATCGTCTGCCCCAGGGATGGGACCTGCTCCGGCAGTTCAACCGTGACCACCGGGCTGTTCTTGTCAATCGGCACAACCGTGATGCCGCCCGAGCGGGAGATGCGGTAGTCCTGCTGCGGCAGAACAAGATATGCCTCAACCGGCACCGGACTGATCACGTCCTTGCCGTCCGCATCCTTCAGCGTGAATGTCAGCGTCGTGCCATCTGCCTGCGCTCCCGGCCACTCGGCGGCCGGCTTGCCGTCAATCGTCCATACAGGCATCGTTCCGTGCGGGACCCCATCCGGCAGCACAGCCGTGACGCGGACGGTGCTGCCTTTGACAATCTCCGTTTCAGCACTGTCGGTATTGACGGCGCTGAGGGACGGAGCCTGGTACAGAACAGCCGAGAAGACCGCCATGTCGCTTGCGATGGTGCTGCCGCTCTTATCGAGGATGAACACCTGCACTTCATAGGTGCCGTCTTCACTGACCGGCAGCTGAGTCTCCATTTTGCCGTCTGCGTCCGTCCGCTTCTGGCTGTTCACAAGCCATTCGGCGGTGCATCCGTCCGGCCACGTCTGATAAATGCCGCCCTCTTCGGGGACAATATCCGATGCTGTCAGCGTGATCGTGTCACCCACCATGCAGCGGTCATCCGCAAGCGGCTGGCCCTTGGCATCGCGGACCTGAATCTCCACATTGTATCCGGTCGCCTCTGTAACAGAGATGAGCGCTGTGCCCGTAATCTGAATCACTTTGTCATCTTCGCCCATCGTGACTGTGCAGGTAACGTTGTAGTCACCCTCGTCCGCAATCTGAATGGACTGCAGGTCGAGGCTCAGGCCGGATGCTTTCGATGCTGCGTCCTGCAAAGCCGTGAGGCTTGCACCGGTCGGCCCGGAAACGGACCACTTCACCTCCGGTTTTCCTGCCGGCCATACCGGCGATCCATCCGACCACGATGCTTCGATCAGCGGTCCGTTGTCACCCTCTTTGCGGGCAATCGGCTGCGTAAGCTCAAGCGCCGTTCCGAGCAGGTTAAAGTCTGCAGATGCCAGAAGCGGGGCCTCAAAGCTCTCGTCGTCTGGATCGAGCGGCCCCCCGTAGACAGAAGCTGTATACACGGCTCTCTGTCCGGCTTCCGGCGCTGTTTGCACCGGCAGGCTGAGGCCGTCTTCGCCGCTCCCGTCTTCGGCATCCGGGAGTTCTTCGCCGTTCAGCGTCCAGACTGCCGGATATGGCGTTCCGGCTTCATCGACCGGAGCAAGCCCGTTCAGCCAGGACGCTTCGAGCGTCACCGCCTTGCCCGCTGGGACGCTCGCTGGGTCATTCTGCGTGCTGGCCGGCATTGCATGCAGCTTTGCCTCCGTGCCGGACACGGTAAACGCGGCGTACTTCGTGGACGACCCGTCTGTCGCCGTGCAGATATACTCTGCCGGACTGCCGGGAACCGGCACGATCAGGGCTGCTGCAGATGCGCTTCCTGCCGGGACGCTTTTCAGCGCCTCAACGGCTTCGCCGTCCGCTGTCCAGGTGTAGGTCCAGTCTCCGCTCTCTTCTGCCGCCGGCACAGCCAGCACCGCATAGGATCCGGCTGCCCAGGCAGGGTTCTCTGAAGGCGACTCCTTGGCGGCCGTTTCGGTTTCTGCCCAGCCGTCCGCTGTAAGTCTCAGCGGAACAGGTTCCGGGCTGCTGCCGGACGCGTCCTCCGCCAGGACCGGGACTGCCATGGACAGCAGAAAGACGGCTGCTGTCAGGATGGATAATGTTCTTCTGAATTTCTTCATGCGCGTTCGTTTCTCCTTTCATGCGCGTTCGTCGTTTCTGCTGCCTCTCGTCAATGTTTCTGCTTGCGCATCTTTAACCTCCAACTGGTGAGTTCCCCAGAATCTCAAGTGATTCTGCGCACAGGACCTTGCTGAAAGTCCCCTGCGCAGGACCACGCAGTCAGTCCTGCATTCTGCCGGCAGCAAAAAAGGAGCCGCATTCCTGGCAGCTCCCCCTCGCTTATCGGCGTTTGTTCCTTCTATTTCACAGCAATGTCCAGCGAAGCCTGCAGCTTGTGGCCGCTGTTCTCGTTCGTGTTTGCTCCCTGCAGCTTAAACGATGCGCTCTCGCCGCTGGCTGCTGTCACGCGGTAGCTGTAGACAATCTCACTGCCGGTTTCATGACCGACAAGGATGATCTGCTTCTCGCCCGACATGTCGAACGTACCGGTTGCCTCGTGACCGACATATTCAAGGCCGGATGTCTTAATCCAGCCGTCTATCCCTTCTGTGGGCGAATAGACAAGGACTTTAACGATGTCCCCGCTCTTCGCTTCTCTTGGACCACTCACATACAGACCCGAGTCCGGGATCTCTGCATCCGGGTCCGTCTGCACTTCGAGCGTCTGGCGGCGGAACGGCTCCGTACCGCTATCGATCTTCAGCTGGTCGCCGGTGATGCGGTACCGGATGTAATACTGGCCGCCTGCCATTTTCTTATCCGGTGTCACTTTGAGGCTGACCCCGGCCGTGCCCGAACCGTCCTTACCGGCTGTGAACGTCTCAGAGGCAGATGCGCCGGCTGCAGTGTGCGTTTTCGCGTCCATCAGGTCGGCTGTGAGCGTGTAGGTGCCTTCGTCAAGGCCTGTATAGCTTACAGACGACGGAAGCACGGTTTCCCTGCCGGTCAGAAGCACGCGGCCTGTGCCGTTTTCAAGGCCGCCCCTGCCGGTGAGGATCTTCGCTTTCTGGTCCGGATCCTGGTACGGCATTGGGTACTTTTCCGGACGGACGAACATGGTTTCGTCCTTCGCGCTGTAGTACTGCGCGCCCTGTCCGTCACCGATTTCGTCCACGCTGTACTTCACGTAGATTTCCTGGTCCGTGTACTCTTCCGGCAGATGCAGCGTAAAGAAGAAGCGCTTCACTGCCCGGCCATTTCTGATATCGCTGCCGGAAACATATGCGTCGGAGCGGTATACGCAGCCGAATCCGTCTGATGCAGTGCCGTATTTGCCCTGTACGTCTGCAGTAACGCGGTATTCTCTGCCCTCTTCCGCCTCGAAGGTTACCTGCACAGGCATGCCGAAATAGGCATTTGCCTGCAGCTTCGGCTGCGCGCAGGCAAGTCCGGTTTCCTCTTCAATGATCCGGAAGCTGCGCTCAGAGGTCTCTGTCTCCGGCTCCGGCGCCGGCGTCACGGTCAGCACTTCGTCCGAGCGGTCTGTGCGGCTCAGCAGATCACCATTCAGCCACATCTCATAGCGCAGGAAATACTCGTTTCCAGCTTCGTCCCCTGCCGGGATGTACTGGAAGATAAGTTCATCTCTCTGCACATAATGGTTCAGCACAATGGTTTTGCCGACGTCGCCGTACGCGTCCTGCACGTTCACGGTCCGGCCGTCACCGAGCCTCTTCATCAGCAGCGCCTTGAAGATGTAGTCCTTATCGTCCATCGGCAGTTTGCTGTAGCCGAACACAATGCGGATCTTGCTGGTCTGCTCCGCCGGCATCTCGCGCGCTGCGCCCGATGACAGGCCTGTGTAGTGTTCGTCAAGGGCCGGCTGCTCGCCCTGCGGCTGCTCCGTGTCCGTGCTGTCGATCACAGCATCCGCATCCAGGCTGTAGGAGATGTCATCCTGCTTTTCCTGGGCCATGATGCTCTGCGAGTTTTCCTGCTGCAGCTGTTCACTGCTCTCGTCCGGATCGCTTTCAAAAGATTCGGCCGGCTCGGCTGACCCAGAAGCAGTCTCTTCCGGCCTGGATTCATCCGGCTCAGAAACGGATTCTGACTCTTCCATCTCTTCTTCCTGCCGCGCATACGGCGAAGCGGATTGTTCCGCGCTCATTCGCGCAGCGCTCTTCTCCGGCCTCGTCACAAGGCTCAGAGATCCATCCGTGCAGCGCAGAACGCCGCCGGCCGTGCCGTTATACATGGCGGCCCACTCGGCAAGCGTGCCGTCAAAGCGGATCTCGCCAAAGGTGCTCTTTGCAAAGGCATCCTCGTCAATGGTGCCGATGCTGGCGGGAAGCTCAAGCACATCCACGTCCCAGTCTTCAAAGGCATAGGGGCCTATGGCCTTCACTTCTGCTCCCTGCACCGTCTCCGGCACCGTGACTTCGCCGGCTGTCCGGATGCCGGTCACGGTTGCTGCGCCGTCCCGGATCTCGTAGCACACTCCGTGAAGAATTAAAGTGTCTGCCTGGGATTGCACGAGCGCTGCTCCCGCAGACGCATTCGGCGGCGGCGATTCCTTGGCAAGTGCCGGCGCCATGCAGCCGAGCATGAGGGCGCCGGCGCACAGGGTTCCTGTAAGCCGTCTGGCTAAATGTTTCAAGATTACTGTTTACCTCCTTACTCTGGGTCTGCCCGGCCGCGCCGGGCCTGAACGAGCCGCAATCAGAAAGCGGCCCGCGAAAACCGCAGACTTCTGCAGCTTTCGCAGACCGCCTTGGTCTGCGCAGAAATGTATCTTCTGTACGTGTCTACCTTGTTCTGAGTTCCCGGCGGCGGAGGATCAGCACGGCCGCCGCTGCGGCTGCGCCCCCTGCACAGATCCATATGTACAGCGCAAGGTTTGTATCGTCGCCTGTCTTGGCAATCGGCCCCTTGTCCGCTTCTGGGTACGTCTGACCGGTACTGGCCCAGCCGCTCCCGGACCCGGACGTGCTGCCATAGCTGGTACTGCCGCCTGTGGTTCCGCCCGACGTGCTGCCGCCTGTGGTTCCGCCGCCTGTTGTCCCGGCGGACTGCGACGCTGAAGGGACCGGCGAAGGAGTCGGCGTCACTGCGGAGACAGTGAGTCTCTGCGCACTGTCGTCCGTGCTGGTCTTGCCGGTCAGCACATCGCCTTTGTACAGTTCGGCCTGCACGATCAGCTGCCGTCCGGCAAGTCCGCTGGTATCAATCGGAATATTGACATCCACGCTGCCGGTACCGGTAGAGCTTGAAATCGCAGCCCTTGCCGTGATCTGCTGTCCGTTCACTGTCAGGACCTGCATGGTCCCTGCATCCAGTACGTTCACGACGGCGCTGTAGGCTACATTCGGCTCAACGCCTTCGTACGTGATCGTCTCCTTAATCAGAGCGCCGCTCTGGCAGGGCAGCGTCTTGGTCCCGGCAGCCGATGATGCACTCCCCGTGAGTTTCAGTGTCACAATGGACAGGTTCGACGTGCCCTCGGAGGGCTGCGCCGAGCGGGTGATGACCTTGCCGTCTCCGGCAAGCAGCGTCAGCATGGCTCCTGCCGGCTGCGCTTCGAGATCCCGTGCGTCAAAGCTGAACGTAACCGGTACGCTGCCGTTTACGAGCTTTGAGCCCGCATCCCGCGTAAGTCTGACCGTGCCGGCATCCTGCGCCTCTTCGTTCGGCGAGAACGTCATTACGGCCTCAATCGCTTTGCCGTCCGCGGCCAGGATGGCCTCTCCCGTCTTCGGGTTCATCAGCTTCGCCTGGATCGTATAGCTCTCGCCGGACTCAAGACTGTAGAAGTGCGCCAGGAGTGTTGCACTGGTCTGACTGGATGCACCCGGCACCGCAAAGACTGTCTCTTCCACAAAATCGCCCGCTTCAATGCGAGGCGTGCTCTCTGCCGGCTCTGCAGTGGCGCTCGGTGCGCTGCTTGGCCTGGTGCTCGGCTTCACGCTCTGTGAAGCGCTCGCGCCTGCACTCGGCCGGCTGCTCGCTGCCGCAGATGCTGAAGCAGACGGACTGGTGCTCGGCACCTGGCTCGGAGCCAGCGACGGCTGCGTGCCTGGCAGGCCAGAAGCAGAGGCAGAAGCTGAGGCAGACGGCTTCGGATGCATCGGGTCATAACCCGGATCCTCTGCGCCGCACCGGCTGCAAACGCCGTCAACGTATCTGTGACCCAGCGCGTCCACTTCATTGTCTATATATGCTGTACCGCAGTGGATGCAGGAGAACAGCGTATAGCCCTTGCGCGTGCAGTCTGCCGGCACGAGGATGTGGTCGAACGAGTGATCTTTCGTAAATACCTCGTCTTCGCTCAGTTCTGTCTGCGCGTCCGCATCCTGGTACAGCTTGCCGCAGTTCTCACAGCGGAAATGGGCGATGTTGCCCGCCCGGTCTTCCCGCGGCGGCACCACATCCACGGCTGTCAGATTGTGACCAATGGCCGGGACCACGGTGTCAATATATGTGTCACCGCAGTGCCAGCAGATGTGTGCCGTGTAACCGTCCGCATCACATGTCGGGGGCGTTTCGTACGCTTCGTAGCTGTGGCCGGTCTTCTCAATCTGCACGTCCTCCAACGCCAGCGGGCTTGTCCCCTGGGCATCTGAGAACCGCCCGTCACAGCGTTTGCAGTGGTAGTGGTCGTGCCAGCCGAAGTCTTCGTGGGAAGCCGCCGTTTCCGCTATCTTCTCCATCTGGTGTCCGAGTGCCGGCCCCGTCTCGGATGCCGTCTCGTGCAGGCACACGGTGCAGGTCCGCAACATCCGCGCCGGTTCTGTGCAGGTTGCCGCTGTGCTGGTCTGCGTGAACCGGTGCGCATGTGCCCTGATGATAATGTCGTCGTCCGCCAGCGGGTTCACGGCAGACTCTGACTGATACTTGCCGCCGCACTTCTCGCAGATGCCGTAGGCAAGGTGACCGTCTTCCGTCTCGGTGGCTTCCTTGTACGGAACCATCGACATTTCGTGTCCGACCGGATCGGTCCAGTCAGACAGGAAGACCTTGCTGTCCGGGTCACCGATGGGAATGTTAATCGTGTAGCCTGGTGCGGTACATGTCGGCTCTACGACCTCCTGCTCATACTGACCCTTGGTAGGAAGAAGCAGCACGTCGTTTATGCTGATCTGCTGCATGCCGCGGCTGTCCGCAAACAGCGCGCCGCATCTGGTGCATTCCCAGTACTCGATATTGCCCGGTTCCTCGGCAGTAGGTTCCACCCGGTCATAGTGCGTGAGGCTGTGCTGCGTGAAAGTGAAGGCCGGAGACGTCTGCGTGTCGCCGCAGTTCCGGCATGTCCTGACAAGCTGCTGCAGCTGTCCGCAGGCTGTGTCCACTTTCTGTTCTTCGCCGTAATCATGGCCGGTCGCCGGGATCGTGAGTTCAGCGAGCGCCAGTTCATCGTGGCCGTTGCTGTCTGCAAAGTACCCGCCGCAACCGCCGCAGTAGTACACCGCCTTACGGCCGTCCGTTTCGCACGTAACTGGAAGCTCCGCCAGGTACTTGATCTGGTGATCGCCGTGTCCGTCGCGTTTCCAGTCAACCTGTGCGTGGACTGTCTTGCTGTCAATGTCCTGCGCTCCGCTGAGGTCAAACGTCACGGTCTTTGAACCGGATCCTTTCGAGTCTGTGTCTGAAGTCCTGTCTTCCGGAGGCTCAAAATCCCCCATCGAGAGAAGCGTCAGACTGGCCGGCTCTGCACCCTCTATGGCATTACCGTCCTGGTCCACGAGCGTCAGCGTCAGACTGTACTCGCCGTTTCCCTTGTGGTGACCGTTCTTGTCATCCGGTCCTGTCTGGTTATGCACGGACACGTACAGGTCCCGGTATGACAGCGGCAGCGTTACTTCCGTGTCGCCTGAAGACAGCCTTTTGCTGCCGGTCGTGAACACCGGGTCCACAATTTCCGTGATGCTGTTTAGGTGGCTCTCGTCCGTCTGCAGGTCCACGTCCTTGCAGACCTCCTGCATGGTGTCACCGTCAAGAACCCGGAACCACACGGTAACAAAATGGTCCTCGGGATTAAGGTCACTGCCGTCAAACTCGAACATAACGTCCTGCGAAACGCCCGAGCCTGCTGATACGAACGGCTGATAGGCAACAATCTTGCTGCCTCCGGATGACTGGTCCTTGACCGGCTCCGGTCCGTCGTCGCCGTCCATGTTCATCAGAGTGCCTTCAAGGATGTACTCCCTGCCGACCTCAAGGCCGTCGTAGACAGCACCTGCAAGGATGTTCAGATTATCCCCGCGGTACAGTTTCTCCGGCAGGATCCACTTAGCGTCCACGTCCGGCGTTATTTCATCGTATACGGCTGTGTCACCTGGTCCTGTATCGGCTGCGGCCAGTGCCGTACTGCTGCTGAGCGGCAGCGCACACGCCGCCGCCAGCGTCAGCCCCATGGCAAAGGCCCCCAGCCGCCTGAATCTGTGTTTCACGTCCCCCTCCTTTCCGGCGTCTCTGCGCCTGCAGTCGTGTCTCTCTGTTTCTCCGGCATGCGCTCCACCTCCTTATGGCCGGCACACGGTTTTTTCATCTGAAGCACATGCCGTCAAGGGCTTGTGCGCTGCTTATGCTGGTGCCTGTGCGGCACTGCCAAAAACGCTTCCCGAAGTGCTCTTGGCAGCGGCGCGAAGACATGAAAAAAGGAGCCGCACGTCATTGTGCTGCTCCTGCAGAATTTTCTGTATCTGGTTGTCGCTTAGTTTACTTTGGTCCCGCAGTTCGGGCAGAAGGCCGCGCCGTTCTTGAGCTGCGTGCCGCAGCTGGGGCACACAGGCGGTCCGAATGGTGCCGGCTGCGCTCCCTGGGATGATCCGCTAAGCCGCTGCAGGCTGCCCTCCATTCGCTGTACGTTTTCCGTAAGCTGCGCGAACGCCGCGTAGAACAGGCACTGCACATAGGAAACGAGAATCATGACGCCCCCACCCAGAATAAGGGCCCATCCAACCGCTCCTTCAATGCCTGTACTGTAGTACGACGATCTGGCCTCAGCTAGCATGGCAATGCCCAAAATAATCATAATGACGCCGAGGATCAGCAGTATCCAGAACACGATCTGGACAATGGACATGATCTTCCGGCCTGCATTGTTAAACATACTTCTTCCCCCTTTTTCAATTTGATATCTATTGCGGCAAATACCGGAAATTCCCAAACACAACCTCGCAGAAACCGTAGCTTCCCTTCGTTTCCTGAAGCTCAATCTCAAGGCTTTGTGTTCCGGAATCTAAGGCTACATCCACAGGCTCAATCTGCTCAACCTCCATCCAATCCAGAACGGTTTCTCGTCCGCTGGGCTGCTGTCGGAATGTGACTTGATACGTCCCGTATTTCTCCGACGCATCTGCCATACCAGACGTACCGTCGGCGGACAGAAGGCACGCAAACCTAACGGCATCCGTGGGTACAGATATAGTCGCCGAAGCAGTTCGTGTCTCATTAGCTAGTGCCAAATATCCCTTTATGGTCATGCCAAAGCCATTAACATTCACGCCGTTTACACGAAGGTGTGAGTTCTCGAATAAGAAGGCTCTTTGCCATTTATTTAAGTACAGCACTTTATCAGGATCATTCAGCACTCGGAGACTGCGCATTGTGTTCTTGGACGTTTCTTCATCTTGCTCAATGGCATCAACCTCTGCACGCCTCTCAATGGACGCGACGCGTTTCTCTTCCATACGTTCGTTGATCTGCAAGAGACCTTTGCCCGGGAGATTGTAGAGCACTGCCCAAGTGAAGTACAGCGTAATTAAAATGCAGCTTGCAGCGAAAATTGCACCTACAACAGCCAGTCCGTTTTGTCCTTCCATGAACGTAGATGCGATGGAGCCAAGCGCATACAAATATCCAACGACTGCACAGATCCACATGACTATTTCGCCCCATGACTTGAACTGGCCAAAATAGTACAGAACTGCACCCACTGCAACATAGCCGAGTACGTAAATAATTGCTCCTGCTCGGAAGGCGTGACCAATCAACCAACAAAACAATACAACGGCACCAAACGCGCCCAGTGCCTCTGCGACGAGTTTGTCTGCCTCGAATCCTTGTTCGTAAGCAACTGTAATATGCCACACAGCCAAAAATGCTGCCGCACCCAAGCTGACAAAATAACCCGGTCCACAATGGAACTCGTGTTCGGTCTCGCTTAATTGCTCAGACTCTGCGTTCAGCTCTGCGTTAAACGCAGCCTCACGGGCAACATTGCGAATAGCTTCCTCGACATCCCAGCGATCTAAAGACACCTTTTCCCCTCCAGCCATGAAATGATGCATCAAGCGTACAACGCCGGACGGATTGCGCGCAAGGCTTTCCCGTGCTGTGCCGCTCTGCTACAATGCCTGCGAAAGGGGAAAGACAATATGGGCACGTTTGATAAAATCAAGAGTTTCGTCAGTGATACCGCCGGCTCGGTGCAGCAGGGCGCGGCGCAGCTTAAACTCGACAGTCAGATACGCCAGCTGAAAAAGGACATTGACCGCCAGTATTCTGCGCTGGGCCGTCACTACTTCTCTAAGCACGCCGAAGACACGGAGGGCGAATACGCCGGGTACCTGCAGAACATCCGCAGCATGAAGCTGCAGATTGAAACAATAGAGCAGGAGATCCGCGACCTCAAAGGGGTGAAGATCTGTGAGGCCTGCGGCCGTGAGATTGAGACCGCTTCCATGTTCTGCACCTACTGCGGAGCCAAACAGACGCCCCAGGAAGGATGCTGCCCGAACTGTGGCGTCCGCCTTGAAGAGGGCGCCAGGTTCTGCACAAACTGCGGACACTCGATTGCTCCCGCACAGCCGGCCGAGGCCGCTGCACAGCCGGAACAGCCGAGGCCAGCCGAAATGGCAGCTGCCGCCGAGCCTACCTTCAGCCAGTCTGCGGCCGCAATGGATCGGGAAACCGCTGATGCGCCGGAGCCTGCTTCGGAAGAGCCGGCCGAGGCCGCAGCAAACAGCGCCGAGACGGATACAGAGGCGAGAGAATCATCTGCCGGAACCATTACGCCGTCCGTGCTCACAGCTGAACCGGAACCTGCCGCTGAACCGGCAAGTGAGCCGGCGCCTGAGCCTGCCCGCTTCTGTGAGCAGTGTGGCACGGAACTGAAGAGCGGCGCAGCGTTCTGCACAGAGTGTGGATCAAAAGTGCATTAACGATTGGCCCCGCTGTGGGCCTTTTCTTTTGTCCGAAGCAGAGTCGTACCCGCCTGTATCCCTACAGGCCTGCAAAGGTCATCTGCCCCGGCGGGGTCGCCGGCTTCTGTCTCTTCGGCCTGCTCAGCACTTCCTCGAGAACGCCGTCTATGGCGAGCCGTGCCGATACATGGCCCCGCACCAGCGGCCGGCTGCAGCCATGCTGCCATGCGCAGTACTGGGCTGTCTCGTTCAGCGTGGCGGCCGGATCGCCCCGGATCCAGCTATGCGCTTCGTCTACTGCGCTCCGCACCGCCTCGTCTGTAATGAGTGGATACAGCATCTGTTCCTCCCTTCTGCTTATGCACCGATAATTGTCCGGAGCACAATGACCCGTGCTGCCCAGGTGGCTGCCAGTCCGAAGAGCAGCAGCCCCATGAAAAAGCGGATCATCCGTCTGTTTCTGCGCACGTCATTCTCGCACGCGTCTGCAAGCAGCCGGGCCTGTTTGCTTCCGCCTTCCGGCGACAGTGACCGCGCCGTACGGCGGGCGTTATCGGCCAGCTCCGCGTCATTCTGCAAGCCCATCAGACTGAGGATGGGTGCAAACATGACCGCCGACTGTCCCCACAGATTAAGCTGCAGGGCCGGGAGCAGCGGCCGCCACAGCGGATCGCCCGGCGGCACATACATCTCCGGTACGCCGTACAGAAAGATCAGCGAGGCGCAAACAGCAAGCATGCCGTACATGATCCGGCTCCGTCCGCTTTCTTCAAGATCCATGGCCGCCTGCGACAGCCGCTTCTGCACAATACGCAGGTCGCTTGCCTGCTCTGCCATTTTCCCTCCTTTCAACCGGCACACATGGCCGGAGCCATAAGCGTCAGCAGCACGCTAGCGAGAAGCACCCACCTCGTCTGCACTGCCTTCCTGGTCGGCACTGTCACCGCCGGAAGCACGGAAGCGAGCATAACTGCCGCGCCAAGACCGGCCATGATCCAGAAGATCCATGGCCGCAGTCCTGCGGGAATAAGGCTCCCGTACCGCCAAAGCAGCAATACCGCGCCAGCGCCAAGAATCATCCCGCCTATGCTCTGCAGCATCTTCGAGACCAGCGCCATGACAGCAAAGCTGCCTGCCCACACGCCGAGCACAGCAGCGGTCAGTGCACCGCCAGTGCTGCCCTGCACCGTAAAAACCACGGCGGCGAGGATCGCGGCTGCGGCTGCAACGCACAGCTGCAGATTCACGAGGAAATAACTGACGCGTCTGCCGGTAATGGTATATGGATGCAGCGCCGCTTCCGTAAGCGCCCGCTCCCGCCTGCTCCGGCGCAGATCCGTCAGCCACTGACGAGAGCCTGCGCGGCGGGCCGGCGGATCAGTGTCCAGCGCGGCCCCGGATTCGGCAGCTGCGGCATCAAACACCCAGCCGCGGCTTTGCATAATGTCCGTGAACGCACACTCAAGAACCTGCTGTGCGGCACGGTTGCCCTCCGCTTGGCGCCAGGCATCCGCATACGCCTGCATAACCTCCGCGTCGTCCGCGTCCGCCGGCACCCCGAGCATCCGGTATTTCTGCTCCACGTTAATCAAATATGTGCAGCATCAGGCGCAAGGCTTCGTGCTGCTCCCAGGCGCTGATAAACCGGAACAGGAGAGCCGCCGCTGCCACGCAGAGCGCACAGCCAAGCAGACACATCCAAATTTCCTGTTGGTCTGCATCTTTTCTTGCCGCCGAGCGCGCTTTGCGTGTCACGACAGCACCATATCGGCTGCCGGCAGGCCAAAAGCACGTCTGCATACGGCGCTCATGCGCTCCGGGAAGGTGCGCACGGTGCCGTCCTCTTCCCGGACACCGACAATGGACGCAAGGCCGCGCTCGGCGGCTGCGGCCAGGGCAACGGCGGCCAGCTTGTATACCGCAATCTCGCGGCACTCGCGGGGCCGCTCACCGCGCTCAAACGCTCTGCCCACGGCTCCGTCCGGACAGCCGAGAAGGCCGCTCAGCACTGCCGTTACCGAGCCGTTCTCGTAACACACGAAGTGCAGCCCACTTGCGTCCTCGACAGCCGTAAATCCAAGTCTTCCCACGTTTCACCTCCCTAAAGCAGCGAACGCCCCGGTTTCCCGAAGCGTCTGCCGCACTTGTCTTAGTTTGCCTGCGCCTTTCGGACGTTCTTCGCATGTGCCCTGCATGTCTGCAGCGCCTCTTCTGCCTGCTGCCTTGTAAGGTCCTGCAGCCGCGTCACCTTGTACCGGTCAAAGATACGGAGCATCGGCACGTTCCCTTCGGCCGCCGCCATCTCAATAGCCTGCGCCATCCTGTTCGGGTCGTACGAATCCTGCGGCGGCCTGCCCTGCTGGGATCCCTGGGGCGCCGAATACTTGTTTTCCGGGTCGTTCTCAAAGTACACAGAAGCTCCGACGCCAAGTGACTTGCAGACAACGGAGATAGCGTCCGTGAGTGCCTTCTTGTGCGCGTCCGTATCGAGCATGAGGCCGTTTCTGTCCTTCGCCACCAGCTTTGCACTGCCGATTCCCGTAATCGGCTCCGACCAGCCGCCGTCCGGCAGCCTGTACTTGAGCTCAATCGTGAGCAGCAGAAGCATCTCGTCATGCACCTGCAGCCGTTCCTCGCCTGTGATCTGATAGATCCAGCCGATACCGCACGGTCCGAACAGTTCTGTCAGCTTCTTGATGCGCCACATGCCGTTGATGCCGCTCATGCCTCTGAGCCGTCCGCCGTCAATCTTCTTAATGGCTTCGTCCGGGACTTTCTGCACCGCATCGTACACGCGCCGGTTATATTCTGTGGGCGACTTATACTGATCGGGGCTGCCGGCAAGCACGCCCGCTCCAGCCTGCGTCTTTACTTCCTGCTCTGCGGCCGCTGCCGCGCCTGTCTGCTTATTGTCCTTATCCATGGTCTGACCGCCTTTCGCTCACATTCACCACTCGCAAACTTCCGTGTCTGTTTGCTTGGCCTATCCGTACCGGCACGGCCGTCCCGGAGCGCGGGGGCGGGTGAGCGGTCAGCGAACACCCGCGCTTTTCCGGGCAAGGCATGTGCCGGTAGGATGAAGGGCCAGCTTCAGACTTCTGCTCGTCTGTTTCTCTTCGTCTTTTTTTTGCGCCGTCGGCTCACCAGCCGCCTTCGTCCTCCAGGAGGATTGCCTCGTCTTCTTCGCCTTGGCCTTCTTCGTCATCATCCGAGCCGTCCATATCGTTGTCGTAATCAGATTCGTCCGGTTCCGAGTCTTCTGACGTCAGCTCAGACTGCGTGTGCAACTCTGCATTCATGAGGTCCTGTGCATCGGCCAGTATTTCATTCTTGTCGAGACTGTCCAGCGAACCGCCACGCAGCACTGCACGGCAGACCCAGACAGCCAGAAGCTGCTGAGCATCTTCGAGCATCGAGCACAGCTCAGCGTCAGCGAACGGGTGGTCATTGTCGAGAATAACGACGCCGCTCAGGGATTCCTTCTCGGCAGTCTCTATGAGGTCATCCTCGATCAGTGCATCCAGCGTGTCACTGATCTCTGTCTGCAGCTTCACAATGTCACTGCGGACAGGACGGTTCAGATTCTTCAGGACTGCTTCAAGATGCTGCGCCAGTATCTCGCGCTGCGGTGTTTCGCGGTCATATACCGGCAAGTCTATCCCGGCCGCTTCACAGATAAGACTGCGCATCAGCCAGCCGGCGTCCTCGTCATCGAGTGCCATTACCCAGGCATAACGCTTTTTTGCCAGGTCGAAGAAAGAACCCCGCAGGGACAGCGGCCCCGGACCGCTCTTGTCGAGCCGGGCAGCGAGATCGAGTGAGATCGGGTACAGATCACGCGGAAGTTCCGGGGCATAGTCTTCGCGGCAGAGCAGGCCGGTAATCTTCTTCGAGACCTTGCCAAGCCGTTCGTCGCTCATGCCGAGCAGCGGCGTGAATCCGCCGCTCAGACCGCTTGCCAGCACGTTTCTGTACGTCGTTGTGCCCTTGTTCTTCATCGGTGCATTTTTCTCCTTGTGTTATCCCTGCGGCTTTCCGTCAGGGGCCAGTAGCTTCGGCGCTGTGCGCCCATCTTCTAAGGGCAAACGGTAGTTCTCTCCCCGATGCCTCTTCGCTTGAACAGGCGCCGGACAGCTGTTATTTGTCCCGCTTATGCCGCATTTCGTGTTTTTGAGCATGAAAAAAGCACTCCGAAGAGTGCTGGGTGCGTTGCTTGATTGTTTGTGGGTTCTGCTTGGGCGGATCAGTGTATGGCTGACCGCGTATTTGGCGTTCTCGACACGGCTTTTACATCCATCGGCCGTGGACTCTGATATCTACGACCTTCCTTCCGTACCAGCCTTTTGCCATGAGATCCGGGTTGCATACTCCGCTGGCTTCCCATTCAACAAGGGAGTATCCACCGGATTGCTTATGGCCCCAGTAGCTGCCTTCAGTATAGTCGTTGTATTTGGTGTGCCTGTCTTGTCCCTTTTCGTCTAGTGTTATGGCGGGAATCTGTATGCCGCCCTCCAGTATGATCGTGATGCGGTATCCTTCACTGCATACTCTTTCCGGCGACACTGCAACAAGGTAACATCCGTCCATAACGGCCAGGTGACCGTCAAACTGTGCGCCCCTTGCCAGCCACTGCTGATAGATCTGACCGGACAGACCTGTCCAGCTTTGATCATATATGCCCGTGTACTCTCCGCAGATGCCGCTCTGAACAAAATCGTCGGTTACTGGGTGCGGGTCATCACCTGTCAGTATCTGTCCCTGCGCGTTCATGGGGGTCAGTGATCCGTCCCATGTGAACTGCGTTGAGCTGATCAGGCGCGCCACGGCAATTACCTTGTCAGGGTTCTGAACGAATTCGCGATAGACGACGTGATGTGCAGATGAGGATGCCTCGTACACAGAATTGTTACCCGCATAGATCCCGACATGCGACGTGTTCTCGTGCTGTCCGTTATAACCATTCAGCGACCAGAAGATAACATCGCCGGGCTGCCAGGACGAGATATCAACCGGACCATTAGATTTGTGCCAGAACGTCAGTCCCTGCTCGTCACACCACTGATGCTCCGCTCCAGAGGTGGTATTGCCTCCGAAATCGACGCCAAACGCTTTGAACACGCGATAAACGAACGACGAGCAGTCTGCATACCCAGTAGCCATGCGCAAATTAACGTCCTGGCTGTATATCCACCCGACATATTTTTGGCATTCCTGCAACACTGCGCCAGCTGAGCCATAGGGCAGTATGCCCATGATGTTGCTGTAATTATATGAGCCGCCTGCCTGCTCAAAGGTCATGCCCAGTATCTCCATGATCGGATCTGCAAGCACTTCCCACAGGAGCCTCGCCTTCTCGCTCGGCGGCTGTATCCAGTCGTGCAGAAGCTGGATCGTGTCGTCGTCGTAGCCGAACTCGTCTTTCACGTACTGGTCGTGCAGCTTGTAGTTGTGCACGCAGAGGATAACGTCGCGCTTGGTTCCCACGACTACTGTTTCGCCGGTCGGGTTGCCGTCTGCGTCAAGAACAGGTTCGGTAATATCGGTTTCGTATACTGTCGGCGGCTGATCTATCACGTTCATCCGCAGGTAGATCTCGCGGATTGCGTCGATCTGCGTGGCGTCAATCTTGTCGATTGGCTTTTCGCCGTGCGTGTCAAACGCTTTCTCCCACGCGTAGATCGCAAGCACATCGAGGAAGTTGTCAATCATTTCCCCATCGTCCGAGTCGTTCCACCGTATCCAGCAGTTCAGCTCGTCCTTGGGACCTGTCATGCTCTGGTAGTAGCTGAGGACGCTGCTGTATTCTTCATTTACGTCTTCCTCGAAGTCTGATCTCAGCGACTTCCACATGTTGCCGATGCCTTCTGCGTCTTCCTCGCGTATCAGTCCGCCGATGCCGGCGACATCCACGGACTCGCCGCTGGCGAAGGAGAAAACTGAACTGAGCATGGTCAGCAGTACGATAACAGCCAAAAAGCCCGCAACGGTGCTGAACCACTTCAGCATGGGCGTCTTAATGATCTCTGTGCGGGCGTTCAGCGAAAACAGGCCCTTACCGGCATTTCCCGCGGCAGACTGGGCGGCCTTTTTCTGCATGGCCTTCTGTGCCTGCTTCTGGGCCGCCTTCCTCGATGCCGCTTTCTGCGTCAGCTTCTTTGCGTTGGCGGCTTTCTTTGCCGTGTCCGCCGCTTTCGTCAGCGAAGCCTTACTCTGCGCCGCCTGCTCAAGTACTTTCTTCTGCCGCGCCTTACTGAGCATTTCCCGCATCTTGAAGTTCTTTACGACTTCCTTGGCGGACGGCAGGTCGCGGCTGACACCCCTCGCCGGCGATGCGTCTCTCGGACGCACTCCCTTCAGGATGTTTTCTGCCTGTTTGGCAGCAGCCTTGTCGAGCCGCTTCTGCTTCAGCAGATTCGACGCTCCCTTGACGGCACCGGCAGCAGCGTCCCTGCCGGCTTTTTTGATTCCCTCTTCCAGCTTCTCGGCAACCTTGCCCTCGGCAGATGTTGCCGGACCGACTCCGGACGCACTCTTCGGTGCATCGAGAACTGCGTCCGCGCCGGCTTTCAGTGTCTTGCCGGTTCCCTTGAGCGCCGCTTTGCCGACGTCGGCCCCTGCCTTTTTGGCAAGCGCACCCGCGCCGTGTCCGGTCTTTTTCAGTACGCCGCCGAGCACGCTGCCGCCAGTGGGCTGCGCCGGCCGCATAACGCCAGAAGCCGAAGCAGTCCCGGCTCCGGCTCTCTCAGCCTGTAAGGCGGCTGCCTGGTTTCGTGCCAATCGCAGCGTTTCCGTGCGTTTTGCCTGGCGCCGCTTCTCCCAGCCCTTGGCAATCATCCGGGCAGCCATCTTACGCGCCCGGTCATTATTTGTCTTTAGCTGGTCAGCCATCCGGTCAATGACCGCGCCTTCGGCGTTGCCGTTCTTTGCTTCAACCGATGCTGTCTTTTTGAGGTCGCTTGCGAGTCCCTTAACGGCGGAAGCTGCAGTCGCCAGCCCGGCAATCTCACGGGCACGGCGGACCTGTCTCTTCTCCTGCCGCTCTTCGGCGGTCATAGCGGATGACTTGCCTGTACCGGACTTCTTCGTGGACTTGCGCCGCATCTGCGTCCGGACCGCGGCCGTCCTTGCCTGCGCTGCTGCACCCTGCAGTGCTGCGCCCTGCGCGGCTGTCTGCGCGGTCCCGGATGACCCCGGCTGCGCTGCCGAGGCAGCCGCTTTGCGCCGGATCGGATCGGCGGGCTTATTAAAGTCGGGCCGGTCAAGGAGCTGCGACTGCAGCTGTCCCTTGGCCGCGGCCTGCCGCTTGCGGAAGTTTGCAATGGCAGCACGTTTGCTCTGCTGCACCTGCCGCGGCGTTGCCGGCTTTTTCCCCGTTCTGCTGATATCATGACTTGAGCGGATCTGCTGATGGTCATGCAGATGCCGCACGCCATGAATGCTGCGTGCTCCTTCCTCAGAGGGTTTGCCCGACAGCAGCTGCCGCGGTGTTGCCCGCACATGCCGGTGGTCCGGATGCACTGCACTCTTGGCAAGCCTGCTGTCTTCGCGCCGGACTGTCTCATGGACCTTCTGTTTGCCGTGGGCACTTTTGGCCGTGAAGTCCGTGGTCTGTCCGGTTGCATAGGCCTTAGCCTCGACCGGGCGTACCGCTTCCGGCTCCGGCTGCTTTAACCGTGTGCGTTTTGGCTTCTCTGTTTGCAGCGCTGCATCGGATGTCAGTACGGACGCGGCCAGCGCCTCTTTCTTTACCTGGTCTGCCTGCGTTTTTCGCTGTCTGGTCTGGTTCTTTACCGATTCATGCCGGATCTGTTTCTTGAGGTCCTTCGCCCCTGGCTGCCCGGCAGCTGTCTTCTTCTGCGCAGTCTGCCGGCCCCGGCTGTGCGTGCCGCTTGCCTCAGCCAGCTTCTCGCGCTTCATGCTGAGGTCCACTTTGCGCTGCAGTCCGGTGCGGCCTTGCGCCGTTTCTCCATCCGGCTTTGATTTTGCCGGTTTCTTCTTTTTCTTCTTCAGCTTGTCTGTTGAAGCAGAGGCCGGAGCGGCCGCCTGCTGCGGCTGCTGGTACTGAGTCGTGCCGCTTTTGTGCGTGTGTGCGCTCTCGGCCTGCTGCTCGCGCTTTGAGCCGAGATCCACGAAGCGCTCAAGGCGGCTTCCTGTATGCGCGGCGTCATTCCCGTGAAGACCGGCTGCCTGCTCATGGACGCCCTGGGCCTCCTGGTGCAAACTGATACTCTGCTGGTGCAGGCTTTCCTCGGCCGCGGCATCCGCCTCGTACCGGGTTTTCGCTGCCTCTTTCTGCACGTTCATGGCGGTCTGGCGGCGTATCTGCATCTGCTCGTCCGTCTGCCTGCGCATACCGCGGTTTTCGCCGTAGTTCTGTGTGCCGCGCGCATTGATGGAACGCAGCTCTGACAGGCCCCGCCCCTGCCGCGCCTGGTTGCCTATAACCGGCGCTTCACCGGCAGACAATGACGATGCTGCGTGCGGCTGCACGTTCTCTCTTGCCCTGCGTTCGGGTCTGCCTGCGTCTGTGTTACTCTGCCTTACTGCTTCCTGCCCCGCCCCGGCCGGCGCAGCGTGCGTGCTGTGCGAGGATGACTGACTGAGTTCCCTCGGCGTCGATCCCGGCGGCCGGTTGTAGCTGCCGCCGCCGCGGGGCGTATGGCCGGTGCTTCCCTTCTGCGCCATGGGCGCTCCCTCCCTTCCCTGCCCTTACGGGCTACGCTGTCTTCTGCAGCGGTATTACGTTCTGCGCACTCTGTGCCCTCGCTTCTTCCTGTTCTGCCTTCTGCACCTGCGCCACCTCGTCGAGCTTGGTTGTCGCCACGCGGTACAGGTTCGTGTTCTTACTGATTGTTGCATCCAGCGGAATGATGGTTTTGCCGGCGCGCATAAGGCCGTGCCCCGGTTCTGCCCGGTGCAGGAACCCCTGCTGATCGTCGGACAAGCCAAACAGTTCCTGGGCGCCTTCGCGGTCGTCCGCGCTCATGCCCATCATAAAAACAAACTCCGAGTTGGACATCATCTCACGTCCCTTCTCGGAGTCTTTTACTGCGTTCAGCGACTGTGTGATTCCAGTCGGAAGGCCGCCGTATTTCCTGCATCGTTTCCAAAAGTAGGGTAAGCACCCAGCGCCTTACCGGGTTGCCCCGGCAGGTTTCCATGTACTCCCCTCCAAACCGGACGTACATGTCTCGATGTATCCGGCTTTCCAGATATTACCTAGTCAAGTCTTCCAGCATGCAAGTCCCGGTGGCATTTGGGGCAGAGCGCCATGGTCTTGCGGTTCCGCTCGATCATTTTACGCTCCCACGCCTTTTTGCCCTTGAGGTCCTTGAGTTTTCTTACGTGATGTATTTCGATTTCTTCGCTTTCAGCGCCGCACCACTCACATTTCCCAGCCTGCAGCCTGTCGAGAAGACTGGTCCGCGCCAGGGTCCACAATACCTTGTCTTCCTGGTACGGATCCTTCTTTGACACGGCAAACGGGTCGTGCGCGAAGCCCTGGTTGTAGAAGACGGCCTTTTTGTGCTGGCCTTTTGCAGTCTCATACTGGACCGCAAAGTCCTTGCCGTCCCGGTACTTCTTTACGATCTTCTTGATCGTTGTGCGGTACTTAGCCGCAAACGTCTTATACATGCTGTACTTCATCACGTAGCGGAATTTGGACAGCACGCTCGCATTGTTTGCCAGCCGATAATAGTTATACAGCTCGCGAATTTCTGCGTTATAGCGGCTCAGGATCTCCAAGTCATCCAAGTGCAGCAGATACGATCTTTTGGTGGGTTCATAGACTTCTTTGCCTTCCACCATTTTGATCTTCAGTGCGCCGTAACCCTGCAGCTTCTTCACCCATACTTCATGCGGTATGTACAGCGCAATCGTGCCGGAGCGGGGCCGCTTGCGGACTCCCAGTGCGTTCTTCTCCGTGTTCTGGCTGTACGTGGTTGTTACGGCGTATCCCAGGAAATGCGCGAAGTCCCGTCCGTGCGTGATCAGCGTCTTTTCTTCGCTCATGTCCAGTTTGAGAGTCTGTTTCAGAAACTCTTCCACAGTCCTCTTTACGTATTCCGCGTCCTTGCGGCTTCCAATGACGCCAATAAGAAAGTCATCGGCGTAGCGCACATACTGAACGCGTTTGTAGTTCGGGTCCGCTGCGTCTTTGACGGGCAGTTTAGAGCGCAGCTGCCTGAGCTGCTTTATCTCTTTGATCCGCGCCTTGATCTCACTCGCATTGATCTGGTCGCGGTCATCGTCCAAAGCCTTGCTCAGCTTACGGATCTTCCGGTTATACGCCTGGTATTCCGGGTTGTCTCTTCTGACAGTGCCGCAGTCGTATTCTTTCTTGAAGTCCTGCATAAACTTGTCAAGTTCGTGCAGATAGATGTTGGAAAGAACCGGACTGATAACAGAACCCTGCGGCGTTCCCGAATAGGTGTTGTGGTACTCCCACTGTTCCATGTATCCGGCTTTGAGAAACTTCCAAAGCAGATCAATGAACCTTCCGTCGTCTATTCGCTTGCTTACAAGATTCGCAAGCACATGGTGGTCAATATTGTCGAAGCACCCTTTGATGTCTCCCTCTATGAACCACTTCGTGCTTTTGAAGCCCTTCTGCATTTGACTCAGGGCTGTATGGCAGCTTCTGTCAGGGCGGAAGCCATGGGAAGTATCCAGAAACGTCGGTTCCCATATGGCTTCCAGGATCATCCGCATTACTTCCTGCACGAGCTTGTCTTCAAATGCAGGAATGCCTATCGGCCTCGTTTCTCCGTTTTTCTTGGGAATGTAGGTCCGTCTGGCAGGGGCCGGATGATAGCTGTAGTTTTTCATGGACTCGATCAGGTCCATGATGCGTTTTTCGTTCATCCCGTCGATGGTCTTGTCATCGGTGCCGGGGGTCAGATTCCCCTGCCTGCCACTGATCCTCGCGTAGGCCAGCAGGTAGAACCTTGGGTTGTAGAAATTCCGGTACAGGCGCTTGAACCTGTAGCTTTCATCGCATGCTTTTGAACTCAAATGGTTCAAAACTTCATTTGGATCTCTCATGTCCTCCGCAATGTATCCATCTTCTGTTTTGTTAATATCCTGCCGCCCTTCGCCATGCGGCCGGCTTTCCCGACCCCGGACTACTATGGCGGCTCCGTTGCCATGCCAGATATTCAGTACCTCTGCACATAGCCGTTTCCGGCTTTCCGGTTTAGGCAATCCTCGGTTAGAGCCATGAGAAAAAGCGTGCTGTGATGTCGGACCGGACGTTCGCCCGTTACTGCGCGCCACAGTTGGAACACTGCAGACATTCCTGCAAGCAACCTGGGGCTTTTGCTGCTTGCTGCAGTGTGCAGCACGTTAGTCATCGTGTACTGCTGGCTACCGTAGACCTCCTTGGACTGTCCTTCAGGCAGTTTAGCTTTGATCCTTGTTCACAGCGTTACGTCTTGCTGTTCAGTCGCCGAATGGATGACTCTTCTGACTTACAGCTTTATATCGGCATGCTATGGTCCCCTTCCGGGTTTCCCCTCCGGGTAAGCCGACTGACGATAAGGGGAGTTTCCTCATGAATGTCTTTCCTTACTGCCGTGCTGATGGCAGATTTCTCATGCTCCGTACGGCCCATTCAGGCCGCTTCCGAGCGCACACCCCAAAGGTATTCTTGTGTTTGTGGGTAATTGAGTAAAGTCCAGATCTCGTCGCACCATACCCAGGTATGAATGCCGGCATTTCGGTTGCGTGCCACGCGCCGGTCAATTTCATCGAGCACAACCATCATGCCAAGGTCACGCATCTGCGGCGACAGGTCCTTGATGTCGAAACACACGATCCGGTTGTCGATGTTGACGTTGGTCGGCTGTGCGAATGTGTTGAGTGATCCGGTTGTGTAGATCTCCATGGCGAGCGCCACTTCATGGGCCGCCGCTTCCGGCTGCTGCATCAGTTCTTCATACAGTGTCCGAAGCGTTGGGGCCGGACTTCCCGGTGTCTGCTGATGCCGCGAAAGCACCGCATATACGCACCGGTCGAGCACGGATCTCTGCGCGCCGTTCATCATGCCGCGCATCATCAGGTCCGCCGCACCGCTGACAACGCCGCACTTCAGTGTGACCGCATCGTCGCCGGCGTCAAAGTCACGGCTGATGTCCATGAGGTTGATGTGCTGCTTGGATTCCGCAGAAATATGGATGACCTGGCCGTTCAGCCATTCCACGACGCGCGAATATTCACCGTCGGGATCGAGAATGATCATGTCGTCATTCGTCGCGAGGTACACCGAATACATCTCCGACTTTGCAAGAACGCTTTTGCCGCCGCCTGCGTCTCCAACAATGAATCCATTGCCGTTCTTGTACCGCATCCTGTCCATCATAATGAGATTACGGCTGATCTCATTGCATCCGTACACAATCCCGCCCGGTTCAAAGATTTCCTTGGTGCGGAACGGTACAATGAATGACGCATTCTCAGATGATATGATGCGGCGCTGACCGACGAGCTCCAATCCGTAAGGAAGCGCGGTGTTGAGCCCGTACTCCTGACGGAACCGGAGAATCCCGATGTCAGCACCTTTGCCTTTGCCGGTTGACTGGATTGTGTTGGTGTCCAGGTCAAGCTGTTCAAGAGAATCAGCCATGTGGATGATGACGACCTGCGCAAGAACAAGTCTTTGATCCTCTTTATTTATTATGTCGAACATGTAATCACATGTCTCGCGTTCTTCTTCAAGGTGTCTGGGGATGGCGGCGTTCCAGTTTCCTTCCTTGCCGCTGTTCACCGTTCTCTTGCGGATATCGCCTTCCACCTTGTCCTTGTGCCGGTTGATGATCTTGAGGGCCTGGTCCTTTGCCATGGCAACGTAATCGGCCGTCACGATCATCTCCCTCGGCATGTTCATAATGTCGCTGATCAGCGTGTCATCCATGTTTGTCGGGAAGTCGCGAATCATCAGAGCACGGCCGTAGCGGTCATCAATGCGGAAGTAGCTGCCGCCGGGGTGAAACTCAATCCCGTCGGGCGCAATCTTGTCCGCCCACATGCGCTTGTTGTTGGCCGGGTTCTGCTTCTTCAGCTTCTTCTTTTCCTTGGCTGACAGCTTCATCTCGTCCACGTCCTGCCGTTCCCAGAGAGCGCCGGGCCGCAGGAACCGGCTCAGTGTTTCCAGCCGGTCATCCGCGTTCTGCCGCTTTGCCTTTGTTCCCAGCGCATTAAAATCGCGGAACAGGTTGTCCTGCATCCTACTAAACCAAATGGCTGCATGATCTTTGGAGTCATGCACGCCGCTCAGCACGAGGATGCGGTCGCGGTGGATATGGTTGTCGCCCTTGATGGCACGCTCCCAGTTGATCTCGTTGAGTTCTTCCCGGAGCGGATCCTTGCTGTCACCCTGCATCTTCAGATCAATCGCCTGGTGCAGCTTGTCCTCGTCCTCAAGCCGGTTGATGACGACGACCTTCATCTCGACGTCAGAAGCAACCGACTTAATGATCTCTTCGTATTTCAGCAGTATGTCTGCCTGGTTCTCTTCACTGGTTGCCGTATAGTTCGTGTCGTCAATGGCGTACGCGCACGAATATACCCGGCCGTGCTTCATCATCCCGTCCGCATACACTTCCTCAATAGGAATGCTTTTCTGCGTCGTTTTCGGATTCCTGTACACGACCGGAGCTGCATGTGTCTGTTTCGCCATGCATCCTCCTTGTCTCTTCTACTGTCCTGCCCGGCGCCTCCTGTAGTCGCCCGGCTCGCGTGATCTGCCGCCCTGCAGCGGAATGATCTTGCGCTCCTGGCGCATCGTATTCATCAGGCGCTCCTGCATACGCCGGTTTCTTGCTGCCGATGCCAGCGCTGCGGTTCTGTCCGGCTGCCGTTTCGGTTCCGGCTCAGCTTCCGCCTGCGGCTCTGCTGGGTCTTCGTCTTCCGGCATCTCTGCCGCCGCGGACGTAACGGGATCAGCGTCAGCCTCCGAACCAGCGGGGATATCCTCCGGCTCGGCCGCTGGGTTTTCTTCTGCACTTTCCTGCATCTGCACGGGGCGCCTGTAAGCCGTCTGATCGTCCGCGCCGGCTGCCTGCACAGTAAGCATCTCTTCCTCCGTGACATCCTGCTCAGCCGGATCTGAACCGCCGTATGGCTGATCGTCCGTACCGGAGGCCTGCACTGCCAGGATCTCTTCTGCTGTGACATCTTCTTCAGCCGGATCTGAGCTGTCCTGCGGCTCTGCCGCCACGGCAGTGTCCGTCCCGCCCTGCGGGGTGCTGGGCGCGTAAGGTGCCGGGCCGGCTTCATTCACTTCTGCCGGCATATCAGCCGGTGCCGCAGTGACTGCGCCGTCCGTTGCCGCACTCACTGTTTCTCCCTGCGGCTCTGCAGCTGACGGCTCCGCCGCTGCCGGCTGAGCGCTGTAGCCGCTGCCGTTGCCGCCTCCAGCATCGCGCCAGTCCTGATCCGGCTTGTCATATCCAATACGCCTGTAGTCCACACTGTTCTCCTTGTTTGCCTCGGCAGGTTCTGTGTCCTGCACTGCCCCTGGCTGCGCTTTGAGTTTCCGGCGGCCTGCGCCCGAAGCCTTTGCCGCAGCCCTTGCGGCTTTTGCCTCTTTTGTCTGCGCCCGGTTCTGCTCTTTGATCTGGCGGTTATACGCCTTGCGTCTCTGGCTTTCCGCCTTCCGGATCTGCCTGGGCGTCATGCCCTCGGCTTCCTCCGGCGACAGCATCCAGGGTTCCGTATCCTGCACCGTGACTTCCATGGCTTCTTCTGCCGATGCGCTTATCTGTCTTGCCATCTCT
The DNA here is from genome assembly GCA_014805015.1 of Clostridia bacterium. Taxonomy (GTDB): domain Bacteria; phylum Bacillota; class Clostridia; order Christensenellales; family Christensenellaceae; genus JAAUYQ01. The sequence goes on from JAAUYQ010000049.1 coordinate 30,322, forward strand.
CCCCCGTCGGTTATATCTGGACTGCCGGCTGTCTGGCCGTCTTGTTCTTCATCCGTGAGATAATCAGCGGGGCGGAAGCATGTCCGCCCGCCGATCTCTCCGCGCCACAGGAAATCATAGACAATATTGTCCGATTCATAGTGACGCGTGATTGGATTCGTGAAGTGGGAGTCCCACCACGCTTTAATGTACTTTTCCAGCGGGATACCTTCCGGCTGAAAGAAACCGAACATGATGATCGCAAAGCCGACCAGCATAGGTACGACCTGCGGGACAGGCAGCAGATACGATCCGAGCAGAATGACTGCGCCCCCGAGGATTCCGAAAACAGTCTGCCGGGGACTCATGCCGAGGAAAAAATTCTCGGTATATTTCGAGATGTCCGCTACAAAGCGGGTCTGCATTTTTCTCATGCTTATCCTGCCCCCACGATTTTCTGTGATATTTGATCCGCGCCGCGCGTGATGCTGGCTAGCAGCACAACCTTCACGGCGATATTTATGCCCCAGGTAACAGTCGGCTGGAACAGGCGTACGGCATCCACGTCGTCCGGGTCCGCTCCGCCAAAGAGATTCGCAATGTTCTGCGCAGCTTCCTCAAGGCCTGGGAAAAGCGAGCTCTCGTCAACCATAGATGCTGTGAAAACGATGACTGCAATCGCAATCACGCTCACTTCCAGGCATACCGCAAACCAGTTCTTGAGGAAGTGTTTGCCTATGTCCTGTGTTTCCGATCCGGCGAACGTCGCCAGCGGTATCGGTGCAATGGCCGCATATATATACATCTTGAAGAAGCGCAGCGCCAGCGTCACGACCACAACAAGGCCGCAGCAGAACACAACGATCCATACTGCAACCAGTGCAATCAGCGGCACCAGCATCTGCAGGAACATCCAGATCTTTGAGAGCCAGTTCGCATCGTTCATGGCCTCGCCAAAAGCGGTATACGATTGTTCAAGTCCGGCCGGCAGCAAGGCGCCGCTGTTTGCGTATCCCATCTGCGCCATGATTGTGTCGTTGATCCGTGCGCAGATAAGCAGGATCGTTTCCATCAGGCCAAAGCTGACCTCGATAATTGCATAGATCAGCATGAAGCGGACAACCCATGACATGACCTCCCGTGCATCAATCTTGTGAAGCCCGTCCACATGCCGGAAGAAAGAGATAGCCCACAGTATGAGCATGATGCCGACAGCTATCGGCTTGAGGCCGCTGCTTCTGCCGGCGGCACCGTCTGTACCGTGTATCTTTTGCGTAATCTCCCAGCCGTTTGCACTCCACTGGTCCGGTGTCTGGGTTATCAGGGTCGTGGCAGTCTGGAGGAATGTGCCCCACATGCCGACAATATTCTGCGCTACATCAAGCAGTATGATCCCGCTGCTTGATGCGTCGGCATCTTCATCAGCATCGTCATCTCCCGGATCCGCCAGCACTCCCGCCGGCAGCGCCAGCAGGATAAGCAGAGCAATAAGCAACGCCGTGATCTTCTTTGTTTTACTCACGGCGTGCCTCTGTGACCTCAGCTGTTCCCATCGCATATGCACCGGCTCTCCGCCCGCTCATAGAGCAGGCTGCGGCCGGCTTTCCCTCCTTTCGGCGCGGGGGGCCGCAGCCTCCCGCAAGTCTTCCGTATCTCATGCAGTATCAGACTCAGGAGCCGGAGCGGTCGAAGTTGATAAGGTTGTCGATGTCGTCGCCGGTAACAGCCTCAATGACGAATCTGACCGAAACCGCAATGGCACCGCCAACGATCGCCATGATTGCTTTGCTCTTCTGCGAATCGTCATGGCTCTGCATGGAGATCGCAAGCGACAGAACACCAAATGCAATGAAGCAGATGCCGACGCCCATCAGCAGGTTCAGAAGGAAATTCGTCGTGTTCTTTACAACTTCAGTAGCGTCGGGTGTTCCGCCGCCGCCGCCGCTTGCACCGGCTGTGACAGCTGCCGTCATCGTACCGGAGAAAGCACCGGTCATAGCTGTAATCAGCTTGCCTTTGCGCCAGTTTTCGGCTGCCTCGTCCGGGATAGCTGCGTCGAGCACAGCCTGGGCCTGTTCTGCCTTGCGCCGGAAGAAACCGCCATGCAGCTTCTTCTCGCGCTTCTCAAGCGTGGATCTTGTCAGTTTGGGGATCATTCACTTCTCCTTTCTCCCTGGTTCTGGTTATGTGAAGACTGCAGGTTTGCCGAAAGCTGGTTTGCCTGCGATCTTGTTAAACCGCCCTGGTAGACTTCGCCGTCACTTTCCAGCGGATACTCGAACATCAGCATTTCCTGCTGCATGCGCTCAAGCTCCGCTTTCTCCGCGTCATTTATTCGGTTGAAATTCTGCGTAAATGTGGGCGCGCCGCCCATGGCGATTTTTTTGAAGTTAGGGTGCTTGGTGATGTTGTACTTGTCGTCGATGACGCCGTACTCACCGCGCACCATGACAATGCACTTGTCGTCCGGAAGTCCGCGCACCTCGCCTTTGGTCATGAGGTCGCGGCCCGATACTTGCTCGTTCTCGGAAAAACTGCTTCCGCTTTTGCCGCCGGTACGTATCTTGATGGTTTCTTTATCGAGCGCTTCACTCAGGTAGTAGGGTAAGTACCCGGCGCCATTTCCGGGTTGCTCCGGCTGGTTTCCATGCACTCCCCCCCAAACCGTACGTACACGTCTCCGTGTATACGGCTTTCCAGACATTCAGTCGAGTTTTCCTGCATGTAATTTGTCGTGGCACTCTCGGCACAAGGCGATAGTTTTACGGTTTCGCTCGATCATGCGGCGTTCCCATGCCTTTTTGCCTTTGAGGTCCTTGAGTTTGTGGACGTGGTGCATTTCGATGTCATCTGTTTCTTTTCCGCACCATTCACACTTGTGTGCTTTAAGCCGATCTATCAGGCTTGTACTCGTGTCGTGCAGCACAGGTGTTCTGTCCGGGTTCTGGTCATTGATCCTGGTATTGCGGACAAAGCCCTTGTTGTAGAACACTGCTGTGTTCTTCTTTCCGGTTTTCGTCTCGTACTGCACCGCAAAATCTTTACCCATTCGGTATTTGGCCTTGATTTTGCTGATAGTGGTTCTGTATTTTCCGGCAAATGTCTTGTACATGCTGTACTCCATGACGTAAGCAAACTTGCTGAGCACGCTGACGTTATTTGCCAGTCTGTAGTAGTTGTACAGTCCCCGGATTTCCGAGTTGTATTGACTCAGAATTTCCAGGTCGTCGCGGACTTGGAGTGCAGGCCGGTGTACCGGCTCGTATACTTCTTTTCCGTTGACATACTTAATCTTGAGTGCGCCATACCCGAGGAGTCTTTTGACCCACGCGCTTTTTGGAACCTGCAGCAGCACGTTCCCAGAGAAGGCGCGCTTGGCTACGCCATCTTTGTTCTTTCTGATGCCATTGTCGTTCCGCGTTGAAACTTCGTAGCCCAGAAATCTTGCGAAGTCGTGCCCATGAGTGATGAGCGTTTTTTCATCACTCATTACGAGGTGCAGTTGCTCCTTGAGGAACATCCCAATTTCGCTCTTGATTTTGCGGGCATCCTCTTTGGATCCGATGACTCCGATTAGGAAGTCATCTGCGTAGCGCACATAGTTCAGCCGTCTGAAGTTTGGATCGTATGGATCCTGCGAGGGGAGCGCATTTCTCCGATTGGTGAGATCTGCGATTTCGTCCCGCTTTGCCTTTATTTCGGCAGGTGTCCAGACGGCTTCGTTGGTTTTCAGTTCTTTTTGCGCCGCTCTCACGGCGCGGGCCAGCAAGTCATATTCATGGTTATTGGCTCGTCTCTTGCCTGACCAGAACTCTTCTGCGGTGTTAGTCACAAATTTGTCCAATTCGTGCAGGTAGATGTTAGCCAGTACCGGGCTCACAATTGAACCCTGTGGTGTGCCAGAATACGTCCCGACTCGCCGCCAGTCATCCATGTACCCTGCCCTCAGCATTTTCCACAGCAGATCAATGAATTTTTCGTCATCAATCCGGCGTCTTACGAGGTCAATGAGCACGTGGTGGTCGATGTTATCGAAGCAGCCCTTGATATCGCCCTCGATGAACCACTTGGTTCCTTTGAAGAGCTTTGTGACTTGCGCAAGAGCGATATGGCAGCTTCTTTCCGGCCTAAAGCCATGAGAGCAGTCGAGAAACAGCGGTTCCCAGATGGCTTCAAGAATCATCCGAACGATTTCCTGTACCATCTTGTCTTCGAACCCTGGCAGACCCAGTGTCCTTGTTTTTCCGTTGTCCTTTGGTATGACCACCCTGCGCGCTGGCTTCGGTCGGTAACTTAGGTCTCGCATGTTTGCGATCAGCTTTTCTATACGCTTCTCGCTCATGCCGTCGATTGTGAGTCCGTCTGCGCCGGACGTCATGGCCCCGGCATTCTTGCTCAGATGACTGTAAGCAAGCAGGTAGAACTCAGGATTGTAGAGATATCTGTACAGTCTGCTGTACTTGTAGCTCGGGTTACACGCATGTTTCCCCAACTGTTCCAAAACATACTCAGGATTTTGCATGGCGCGTTACGCTCCTCCCCTTTTCTGTACTGGTCCAATGTCCTGCCGCCCTTCGCCATGCAGCCGGCTTTCCCGGCCTCGGACTACTACGACGGCTCCGTTGCCATGCTGGGTATTCAACGCCGACGCGTATAGCCGTTTGGCGGCATCCCAGTTTAGGCAATCTCCGTTTAGCTGGTGAGAATAGCTTGTTGCGGTGTCGGATCGGATTTTCGTCCGTTACCACCCACTGTGGTTGATTACTGCAGATGCAATGGACCGCGCGTGGAAATATCGCGCTGCCCTGCAGTACACGGCGACAGTCACCTTTCGCCGTCAGCTTCACTAGACCCTCTTGGACTGTCCTTCAAGCAATTCAGCCTTGGTCCTCATCCGCAACCTTTTATCTTGCCGTTCGGTCGCACGTGGTGACTCCGAGACTTACGGCTTTTCCGGCATGCTACCGTCCCCTTGCAGGTTTCCCCTCAGAGTGAGCCGGATGATAATAAAGTGGGGCAGAGGCCCCGGTTGCATCTTTTCTTTACTGCCTTGCCAGGGCAGGATTCTCAGCCAGCCGCGGGCCTGTGCTGCTTGCGCAGCGGCCCTTGCGGACGCACTTTCCACGTAAACGCCTCGTTTCCGCCAAGATAGATTAAAGAGTCGCAATTGCCTGCAATTGACTCCCAATCTTTCTCATATAGCTTCTTCAGCTGTGTCATGTTCTGAAGAAAGATGTTGATGGATATTTCGTACTTCCGGCAGGTAGCCAGGACCTGCTCGAAGCTGTCTGGTACAGCAAATAGCGATAGGTAAGCGTTTGATCTGATCTCCGGCTTTTCCCCCGCTCTACACCGTGCAAGCGCCTTTCGGCGCACACGGCGTGCCATCGTCTGCAGGCTTATCGCCTGGGCGATGATCTCAGATGATGTGAAACAAAAAGACTATTCGCGTTCAGTGCCGCCGGTACTCTTCCCGCTGCTCTTCCGCGATTTTTCGTAGGCTGCCCGTCCCTCCGGCGTGTAGGGCACATGATCGCGCTTCTTGTAGTGCGGCGCTTTGGTCTTGACGTATGCNACCGGCAGGATCGGCATATCCAGTACAAACCGTACTTCCTGGCTTCCCTTATACGCTGCCGGGACGGCTTTTTTCGGACCTGCTGNCGTAAGNCCCTGAATCCGNTTGTNCAGCCGGATCTTGAGGCCATATGCAATCTTGTGAAAGTCCGCGCTGACATGCGTTGCATAGCGATAGTAGGAATGCACCTTGCTGACGTATGCATTGTAGTNACGGATGGCTTTCTTTTTTGCCGCGNGACCGCCGCTGTGCTGAATCTGCCAGATCAGATGCCTCAGCGTCTCTTTCACCGTGGTNAGTGCNTCGTCTGAGACATGTGATTCTACAACCCAGGCCGGNTCNCCCTGCCTGGTCTTGCCTTTCTGCCTGGCCCGCAGCCGAAAGCCCATGAANGGCATCCAGCGGTCACGAAGCCTGTAGACCTTAAAGNCTTCTATCGGCAAATGGATCTTTAACCTGTGCTCAAGCCAGTCCTGCACGGCGTACCCCATGCGTTTTGCCATGTCGTGGGTCGCCGCGAAGANGACTACGCTGTCCGCGTACCGAACGATATAGACTTCNTTAAGATTGGTGCGTTCCCGAAGCACCTTGTACTTGNGGCTCTTGTCGATGACGCCGTTGTCTTTCCGTACATACTCGAGATTNTCCCGTGTCGGGAAGTCTTCCCACTGTCCCTGCACCCAATGATCCAGTTCGTCGAGCACGATATTGGCAAGAAGCGGCGATATAANACCCCCGCCNGGACTGTCCTTTTTNGGGAACGCTATGTTGGCCGTCCCGGTATGCAGCATGGCTNCNACTACGCTCAGAAANTTCTTNTCGCGTACGCCCATGCTCCAAAGCCGGCGAAGAACCTTACCGGCTGGGATCTCCTTCATGACGTCCTGCAGCTTAAAGGACAGCGCATAGTACATGTGCCGNTTCTGAATGAAGGCATAGCACTGCGCCAGTGCATGCTCTGCCCTGCGCATCGGCCGNTANCCATTGGACCGCTCAATGAATNTGGCTTCGGCTATCGGCTCCAGCACCTGCTTTACGCACTGCTGTATCAGCCGGTCACCGATGGTCGGGATGCCGAANGGCAGCGGTTCGCCCTCNACTCTCTTTTTCAGTACCGGCTGCGGCCTGTAGTATTCCAGCCGTTTCAGAACATACGCGATCAGCTCACCATCCGGCATATGCAGCAGATCGGCGATTGTTTTGCCGTCCTTGCCCGCAATGTGGCTTCCCGGCGATTTCGCCAGTTCATCCCGCGCCATCAGTATGTTGCGCGGATCCTGCACNTCCCGCATCAGNCTGCGGAATTCACCGCCCTCCTGACTGCGGCGGTGCAGATAGTCNAGTTCCCCNGTCCACGGGGCCGTTTCCCTTGTGTCTTTCTGTTTCACATCATCTGTCATGTGCGGCCGCCCCCTCAGCCGGCCTGTCNGCGTCATNCCCGAATNNCTGAATGATCATCTTCCAGCGTTTACCTGCAAACGACTGATGCCTGTTCCTCCGCGGCCGTTACAGCCGCATCCCCGGTCGTGGCATCGCTCTCACGCGGGACAAGGGTGCGTTATGTATTCCGCACCGCCGCGTCTTCGCACTGCAGCGNGCTCGGCGTCCCCGGCTTTCTGCGTTCCGATATTCCTATCCGTTCATATATNCTTTTAGGTGCCGTCCTGTAGGCCAGCGCACTGGGCCGGATAACTGGTCCGGCAGGGACTTTCACACCAATGACTCTTACTCGCCCCCATGCGCGCCGCACCAAAGCGGCGACCGCGTTTCCGCAGCCTATTCGTCTTGACCCGTACTTTCGGAGGTTCGTCAGCGCTCCCNCGCATTCTCACCATGAGCATTTTATGGACCCCCGGCGCATCATCTGCATAAGACACCGCTGTCTCACTTTCGCCNGCCATTCANCAGAATGCTGCTGCGGCAGATTTACGCCGTCTTTCCCGCGCTCTGGAACAGCCGGCCGTCTGCATGACCGCTGCTCTGCGGAGTTTCAGGGCAGGCGCTTTGGTTTCCCGCATTTCACCTGTCGAAATATCAGCTTGCCCTTTTTNGTACGTTTTGTTATAGTTATCTATATCCATTTGCGTACTTATAAGAGCACACATCGCCCCGTTTGCAAATTCATCCATCAACACCTGTACCGGGACTTTAAGGAAGTTCTTTCCATCGTCCCGCTCAGCGGGCATTTCCTCACCGCGCTTGTACAGGGCAGAAAAAAGACTCGTGTACACGAGTCCTACAAGAAAGTTGTATGTNGTCTCTGCCTGCGGTATTACGCAGAACAGAGCNTGTTTTCGGTCCCCCATNTTATCAAGCTCGAGTTCATCNGTNCGCGTCAGTTCTGACACGGCTGGGATATTGAACACGCCGAGCTTGGCAGCGAGGGTTATAACGACAGAAGCACGCGTTTTTGGTGGTGCTCCCATATACANNAAATAGTTTTTCCATGCTAAACTGTCCGGATGTGTTTTACCTATACGCTCAAAAGCGAGGTCAAGATCACTCTATAGTGATAGGTAAGCGTTTGAGGTTATCTCCGGCTTTTCCCCCACTCCGCACCGTGCGCGTGGCTTTCACCACACACGGCGCTCCCTCGTCACGNTTCATGGCANCCGCTCTGNTTGTCCAAGCTGAACGCTGCCTGCTGGTGCAGACGGCTGTAATTGTTATNCTCAAATTCAGTTCAGTTTNGGCGTGCNGCCCTCGTCACGACGACTTGAGGCCATTCCTCCCACTCCGTTACAGAGNGTTCNTCGGTTCGGCCTCTGCTTTTCAGCACCGGTTAAGCGGCTTATTATTCTTCGACCGCAAACCNCCAGATGAGGCCCGGTACCTTTCCTTGTTCCAACAATCCTATCTGTGCANATGTCTTTAGGTTTTTGCTATAGGCCTGCTGACTACAATTCCTCTGGCCGTCCCGCCGCCGGATTCCCGGCTTCGACGGCCACGGCATTTCCTAACGCAAAATCGTACTTTGCCGCATCAGCGGGACATNGCGTCCCCTGCACATTTCTATGCAGGCATGGTCTAGGCCCGTACATTCGCTGTTCGTCAGATTGATTCCTCAATCATTCTCACCATGGACATTTTGTAGACCCCCGGCCTATAGGAAGCACGGCCCGCCTCCGGGCTGCTTTCGTGTTAGCTGCATCCGATGCAATTAACATACGGCTTCTCTCAGCCGACTTCACCGGGCTTCTGACAAGCGCTGTTTCCAGCAGATGCCAGCCGGAGTATCAGGGGGAGCGTTTCGGGGCGTTACACCNTCATTCCACTCCTTGGATTATCAGTTCATCCCTGGGCTTCTGCGGCCGCAGTGATGCCTGTGNGTTTCACACAGGAACAAGTCGCACTCGCATCCATATCATCGCTTTCAAGCCTGCCAGCGCGNACCATCTCGGTCAGCTTATCAAAGTTTTGTCCGTCCAGCGGTTCAAACTCCCATATATACGCTATAAGCGCCATTAGGAGTAATTTCATTGCNTCGTCCCANAANGGNTCTCCGCCGCCGGACTTGTTCTTGTCCCNCGTATTNTGTATAAANCTGGTCGCCATCGTCCCGACATGCTCCGGTTTCGTGATGTACGCAAACGGATTCGTGCANTGNNNNTTCGCCATGTCCACGAGATTGAGNCATTTGACGACGTATCCCCGTTCTTCCANCAGCCGGCCGCAGCCGACGTACAATTCGCCGGAGGGGTCAGTTACGATGATGGAAGAGTTGCACTGCATTATGTTNGGCATCACNAGNCCGGTTGATTTACGCGTGCCTGATCCGCCAATAACGAGGATNTTTTTGTTCTTNCGGGTGTGGCCGGTGTTNGAGATCCCGATGCGCATGTTCTGCGACAATATGATGTTCGGATCCTCGATNACAGTGCCGTTCGGCCCCATNTTAATGCCGGCCTGCTCCCACAGCTTACGCAGNTTCTTGGGGTTNCCCCATTGAGCCGTNCCGTGNTCCGC